>JBEEIN010000290.1:0-16520 GCA_041169825.1 Pseudomonadota bacterium | reverse complement strand
CAGCCAGGATATTGGCGACAATCAGGTCATAGGGGCCGCGCACCTGCAGCAGGGGATGGTCCATCCCATCGGCCACCATCATGGTCAGCGCGCCCGCCCCGGCGCCCATCGCGATCCGGTTACTCCGCGCGTTGTCCACCACCACCGGCACGCAGACACCGTCGATGTCGCTCGCCGTCGCCAGGGCCCGCGGCCACAGCTCCAGCGCGGCGAAGGCCAGCAGCCCGGTGCCGGTGCCGATATCGCCAAGATTCCGTACGACCACGCCTTGCCGCTTCATGTGGGTCAGCATGGTCAGACAACCGGCCGTGGTGGCGTGCTGGCCCGTGCCGAAGGCCTGGCTGGCCGGAATGCAAAAATCGCGCACGCCGGGCTGGTTCAGCGGCGGATGATCGGGCGTGTGGACATGGAACGCACCGGCCCGGATCGGCTCGAGCCCGCTCTGGCTGACGGTCAGCCAGTCAACCTCGGGCAATTGTTCAATCACCAGCTGCGGCGCGGGATCCGCAAACAGGGCAAGGATCGCAGCCTTGTCCGCCTTGCTTGGCTTGCGGGATAGCCAG
This sequence comes from Pseudomonadota bacterium, assembly GCA_041169825.1. Classification (GTDB taxonomy): domain Bacteria; phylum Pseudomonadota; class Alphaproteobacteria; order Sphingomonadales; family Sphingomonadaceae; genus Novosphingobium. The sequence continues at coordinate 15,957 of JBEEIN010000290.1, read as the reverse complement.
GCTTCAAGCTGCCATTCGTCCGGCTTGTCCTCGGCAATCTCGCTGCCGGAGATGACAATTTCCGGATCCCAGTCCCAGGCATCCTCATGCGCCAGCAAGGCCGCCTCGATTACCGGGCGCGGGGCAAAGGCGGTGATTTTCCAGCTGGTCATTTGGAGGCTTCCGATTCGCGCGCCAGTCGTTCGGCAAAGCGCTGCTCGGCGGCGGCGGCATAAGCGGTGCAGGCGTTAGGGTTGACCAGGGGCCGGGTGCCGGAAAGCCGCGCAAAAAGGTCGCTGGCCGAGGGGTGCGGGGTGATCATGATCTCGCAAGGCAGGGCTGCGATAACCGCCAACCCCTGGGCGATATCTTTCATCCGCTGTGGGTTGTCGGTGAAGCGATAGCCGTCCGCCGAGATTGTCGACGTACTGTCAGCATAGGTGATGGTGCGGCATTCGGTGCCTTGGCATTGCCGCCAGGTCCAGCTGGTCGAACCGGGTGAGTGCGCCGGGTTGGCCCAGGCGGTGAAGCTTACGCCACCCGCAACCAAAGCCGAACCGTGCGGCTGGCTCTTCGCCACCTTGATCCGATCCATCGGTTCCTTGAGCAACAGCGGCGCCTGCGGATCGGCTGGGTCGGGCTTGCCGCTGCGCAGCATGGCGGCCTGGTTCGGACCGGCGATGACCTTGGCCCCGGTACGGCGCTGGAGTTCGGCGACCGCGCCAGCGTGGTCGAAATGTTCGTGGCTGACCAGAATCCAGCGGATCGACTTCTCCGAAAAGCCAAGCTTGCGGACATTGTCGATCACCAGATCGGCCGCCTTGGGGATGCCGCCATCAAGCAGCACCAACCCGTCCGGGGTCTGGACCAGCAGCGTGGTGATCCCGCAGGTGCCGACATACCATGTGTTGCCGAAGACGTGGGCTGGCGGGGCCGGATCGCCCCAGCCATCACGACCGGCACAGGCCGAAACCATATCGCGTTCGGTCTGAGGACGAGGAAGGTGCATCTGCGAGGATGCGGGAGCCGCAAGCGTGGCGGCCGCGATCGCTGCGAAGAGGCGCTTAGCGAACAAAGCTTGCTCCATTGGCGTCGAGTACGGCGCCAGTCATGCTTTCGGGGGCGTCGAGCGCGCAGAACACGGCCATCGTGGCAATCTCTTCCGGTTCGGCCACTCGGCCCAGCGGGATATCGGCCAGCAGGCCCGGGCCGCCGCGGCTGGCGAGGTAATCATCGGCCATGGCCGTGTCAGTGAAGCCCGGGCAGATCGCATAGCTCATGATGCCCTTGGCCGGGTAATGGCGGGCAATCGTCTTGTGCAGGCCGATCATCCCCGCCTTGGCCGCGGCATAGTGCCAGTGATCGGGCGAATCGCCGCGATAGGCGGCGCGGCTGGCGATGTGGACGATCCGGCCCGGCCGCGCTCCGTCCAGCCAGTGCTTCACCGCAAAGCGTGACAGTTCGGCAGCCGCGGTTAGGTTGATCCGCAGGGTATCTTCCCAGTTATCAAGCCAGGCGATGTCCGACAGGCCCAGTGGGTTGGCTTGGAACAGCCCGGCATTGTTGACCAGAATGTCGATCCGCCCGCCGCTGCGTTCCAGCGCGGATTCCCAGATCTTTGCGGCGGCGGTCGGGTCGGCCAGATCGGCCCCGATCGTATCGGCATCGTGCGCCTTGCTGGCATGGCCGATGACCTTGACGCCGCGCGCGGCAAGGGCGGTCTTGATAGCGGCGCCGATCCCGCGCGAGGATCCGGTTACAAGGGCGGTAAGCTGGGTCATGGGGCACGCTCTAGGACTTTGGTGCATGTGCGCCAAGCCACCGCTTGCACGCCACCGCGTTTTGATTAAGGGGATGGCGCGAAGGTGGCGCGTGCCACCGCAAAAGAAGATAGGGGAACGCACGCATGGCCGGAGCCAGCAACCGTCCGATTTCGCCGCACCTGCAAATCTGGAAGTGGGGGCCGGCGATGCTGGTCTCGATCCTGCATCGCGTTTCGGGCGATGGTCTTTCGATCGTCGGCATGGCCGTGCTGCTGTGGTGGCTGGGTGCGCTGGCTGGCGGTGATGCCAGCTATCAGGCCTTCACCCACCACATGGGCGCCTGGTACGGTCAGGTCGTGCTGATCGGCCTGACCTGGGCCTTCTTCAACCACACCGCTTCGGGCATCCGCCACCTTGTGCTGGATATCGGTGCGGGGTTTGAACTGAAAAGCAACCAGCTGTGGTCGGTCCTGACCCCGCTGATCGCCCTGGCGCTGACCGGCGCCACCTGGGCCTATGTGCTGCTGCGCTGAGGGGACGGACAATGGGTAACGGAACCAATATCGGCCGCGTCCGCGCACTGGGTTCATCGCATTCGGGCACCAAGCACTGGCTGGCTATGCGCCTTACGTCGATCGCGCTGCTGGTGCTCGGCTTCTGGCTGGTCTTTGCGCTGATCGGTCTGCCGGATCTGACTTTCAAGACGGTCAAGGCCTGGGCTGCCCAGCCGCTCAGCGCCACCGGCCTGGTCCTGCTGGTCATCTCCAGCATGTGGCATTCGCAGATGGGCTTGCAGGAACTGATCGAGGACTATGTCCACGAACACGCCAACAAGTACGCCTGCCTGACCCTGCTTAACCTTGTTGCCTTCGCCGGGGGTGCCTTTGGCGTCTTCGCGATTGTCCGTATCGCTCTGGGAGCCGCTGCATGACCGCCGCTTATAAGATCATCGACCACACCTATGACACGGTGGTTGTTGGCGCGGGCGGATCGGGCCTGCGCGCCACGATGGGCAGCGCCGAAGCCGGCCTGCGCACCGCCTGCATCACCAAGGTGTTCCCGACCCGCAGCCACACCGTGGCCGCGCAGGGCGGGATCGCCGCTTCGCTGTGCAACAACACGCCCGACCACTGGACCTGGCACATGTACGATACCGTCAAGGGATCGGACTGGCTGGGTGACCAGGACGCGATTGAGTACATGGTGCGTGAAGCACCCCAGGCGGTTTACGAGCTGGAGCACGCCGGCGTGCCGTTTTCGCGCAACCCGGATGGCACGATCTATCAGCGCCCCTTCGGTGGCCACATGCAGAACATGGGCGAAGGCCCGCCGGTGCAGCGCACCTGCGCCGCGGCGGACCGCACCGGTCACGCCATGCTGCACGCGCTCTATCAGCAGAGCCTGAAGTACAATTCGGACTTCTTCATCGAATACTTCGCGATCGATCTGATCATGGAGAACGGTGAATGCCGCGGCGTGATCGCGCTGTGCATGGACGATGGTTCGATCCACCGCTTCCGTTCGAAGGCCGTGGTCCTGGCGACCGGCGGCTATGGCCGCAGCTATTACACCGCCACGTCGGCCCATACCTGCACCGGTGACGGTGGCGGCATGGTGCTGCGCGCCGGCCTGCCGCTGCAGGATATGGAATTCGTGCAGTTCCACCCGACCGGCATCTATGGCGCCGGTGTGCTGATCACCGAAGGCGCGCGCGGTGAGGGCGGCTACCTGACCAACTCCGAAGGCGAACGCTTCATGGAGCGTTATGCCCCTTCGGCCAAGGACCTGGCATCGCGTGACGTGGTCTCGCGCTCGATGGCGCTGGAAATCCGCGAAGGCCGCGGCGTGGGCCCGAACAAGGACCACATCTACCTGCACCTCGATCACATCGATCCCAAGGTGCTGGCTGAGCGTCTGCCGGGCATTACCGAAAGCGGCAAGATCTTTGCCGGGGTCGACCTGACCCGCCAGCCGCTGCCGGTGGTGCCGACCGTCCATTACAACATGGGCGGCATCCCCTGTGACTATCATGGCCGGGTGATGACGATCGGTCCGGATGGCAATCCGGAAACCCCGGTGCAGGGCCTGTTCGCAGTGGGCGAAGCCGCTTGCGTTTCGGTCCACGGCGCCAACCGCCTCGGTTCGAACTCGCTGATCGACCTCGTGGTGTTTGGCCGGGCAACCGGCCACTACCTCAAGGAAAACATCAAGCCGGGCACGGCCCATGCCGAACTGCCCAAGGACAGCGCCGACCTGGCGCTGGGCCGCCTCGATCACTTCCGCCACGCCAATGGCGGCTCGCCGACCGCGGAAATCCGCACTGAAATGCAGCGGACCATGTCGACCCATGCCGCCGTGTTCCGCAACGACGAGCTGATGGCCGAGGGCAAGGAAAAGCTGGCCCAGACCTATGCGCGGATGCAGGACATCAAGGTCCATGATCGCTCGCTGATCTGGAACTCCGACCTGGTTGAAACGCTGGAGCTGGACAACCTGATCAGCCAGGCTGCCGTCACGCTGCACAGCGCGCACAACCGTAAGGAAAGCCGCGGTGCCCATGCACACGAGGACTTCCCCGAGCGCGATGACAAGAACTGGATGAAGCACACCGCCGCCTGGTTCGAAGGTTGGGGTGGCAAGGGTGGCGCGGTCAAGCTTGACTATCGCCCGGTCCACGAATTCACGCTTACCGACGACGTTGCGTACATCAAGCCCAAGAAGCGCGTGTACTAAGCCCATTCAGGCCATCAGACCGGGTGGTTTCCCCTCGGTCCGATGGCCTCGAAATAACGGGCCATGCTGGTCATCGTACTGTCGCTGAGCACGATGAAGGCCCGGCGGCGATCGGTGTTGTCATCCTGCCGCTCAACCAGCCCGGCCTCTTCCATTTGCGTTATCCAGCGCAGCGCGGTGCTGGGCGGCACGCCCGAGGCGAGGCAGAGCGAGGTCACCGAAATCCGGGAATGCTCAGCCGCTGCGGCGGTCAGGTCCAGCAGCATGTCCCAGACCGGATCGGCGAACAGTTCACCCGGAAGATAGCGCGCCCGCAATTGCCGTTGGCGAATGATCCGCCGGACTAGCCGGGGATCCGGCAGAGGAGGCCGGCTCAGACAGCGACCGACCGGTGGGGCAAGGAGCATCGAGCCCGTTGCGGGCCCGCTGGCGATGTCGGCTTCGCTGCTGCCGAGCCGGGCCAGCATTTCCGACAGAGATTGCGACAAGGCCTCAAGATCGTTGACAAAATCCGTCGAATACGCGTTCACTGATCGACCCCCGAACGTAACTGAATAGCCGTACCTCGCTGCGCGGTCAGACCCCACCAGGGTCAACCTTCCAACCGCTGGCGGTAGGGATGAAATCTAAGCGAAGGACAATCGGGTCGAGTTAATTTCTTCCTATCGCGAAATCCGACCCGGCGTTACGATGGCAGTGAAGCAATCGATTGAGGAGCCTGACCATGACCCATTCCTCCATGCGACAAGTGCGCCTTGGCCACCTTTTGCTGGCGGGCGCCGCTCTGCTGCTGCCGCTCTGTGCCGCTACGGCGCAGGACAAGGCGCCTGCCTCGGCAGAGCCCCAAATCCGGCGGGAAGTGCGGGTGATGATCGTGGACAAGCAAGCCGACGCCAAAGCCAATGCGGGTGCGGCGCAAACCCGCGTGATCGAACATGACGGCAAGACTGTGATCATCACGACCGACAAGGCGATGAACCGTCCCGACCTGGAGGCCAAGATTGCAGCGGCCCTGGCGGCCAATCCGGATGCCCGGCCGGCTGCAGATGGGACGCAGCGCCGCGTCATCGTCAAGCGGATCGCATCCGAGGGCGCGCCGCATGACATGGCTATGATCGGCGAAGGTCAGCCGGGCCGGGCGATGACCTGCGCCGGCGGCGGCCAATCGACCTTGATCGAATCCAACGACAAGGGCGCCGACGGCAAACCGCTGAAGGTGGTCATGCGGCTTTGCTCGGCCGGTGTGCCAAGCGCGAAGGCAGGTGAGGGGCTGAAGGCCGCGCGCGAGCGGATCAGCAAGGATGCCAACCTCTCGCCCGCAATCCGCGATGATATCCTGAAGCAGCTCGACGCTGAAATCGAACGGCTATCCAAGCAGGGCTGAGATCAACGCCAGCGCAGGCGATCGGGCGTCAGCTGCTCCACGCTGGTGACGCCCATCAGCTTCATCCCGCGCTCGATCTCATCCTTGAGCAGCATGATCGCCCGCTCCACGCCCTCCTGCCCGGCGGCGGCGAGGGCGTAGAGATAGAGCCGCCCGCCCGAGGCGGCGCTGGCCCCGGCGCACAGGCTTTTCAGTACGTGGGTGCCGCGCCGCACGCCACCGTCGCAGATGATCTCGATCTTGCCACCCACGGCATCGACGATTTCGCGCAATTGGTCGAAGGGCGCGCGGCTACCGTCGAGCTGGCGGCCGCCGTGGTTGGAGATCATGATCGCATCCGCGCCGATCTCCACCGCGCGGCGGGCATCGGCGGCGCTCATCACGCCTTTGAGGCAGAAGGTGCCGCCCCATTGCGCGCGGATATCGGCGGCGGTGTTCCAGTCCATCGACTGGTCGAGCATGGTGTTGAAATATCCGGCGATCGAAACCGCCTCGCCCGTGCCTTCGCTGACGTGGGTATCGAGGTTGGGCAGGGCAAACTTTTCGCGCAGCAGGTAATCGAGCCCCCAGCGCGGCTTCATCGCATAGCCCAGCAGGTTGCCCGCCGCGAACTTGGGCGGCGAGGTGAAGCCCGAGCGGGCGCAGCGTTCGCGCTTGCCAGAGACAATGGTGTCGACCGTCAGGGCGATGCAATCGAACTTCGCCGCCTGGCAGCGCTCGATCATGCTGCGGTTCAGGCCCTTGTCCTTGTGGACATAGAGCTGGAACAGTTTGGGCCCCTGGGTCAGCGCGGCCGTCTCCTCGATGCTGACGGTGGCGAGGCTGGAGATGCCGAACCACAGCCCGAACTTTTCCGCAGCGCGGGCGACGGCGCGCTCGCCCTGCCAGTGAAACACGCGTTGCAAGGCGGTGGGGGAGAGCATCAAGGGCAGGGCGCTCTTGCGGCCCATCAGGGTGATCGAAGTGTCGATCTCGGCCACTCCGGCCAGCACATCCGGCACCAGGTCGACCTGATCAAAGGCGGCGGTGTTGCGGGCCTTGGTTACCTCATCATCCGCGGCGCCATCGATGTAATCGAACACCGGCCAAGGCAGGCGGCGGCGGGCAAGTTCGCGAAAGTCGGCGATGTTGTGGCAATCGGTCAGGCGCATGGTCACGGGCTAGCGCAGCCCTGCTGCGCGGGAAAGCTACTTCTTGATCGGCCACTCGGCGGCTCAGACCCCTATCAGCAGCGTCTTGGCACTGGACAGGCGCGCGCCCTGTCCGCAATGGACTGTCCCTCAACAGGCATTTGGAGTCGAGCATGTTTCTGAAGGGCAAGCGCGCGCTGGTTACGGGTTCCACCTCGGGCATTGGGCTGGCGATTGCCCGGGCGATGCACGCCGAAGGGGCAGAAGTTATCCTGTCCGGCTTTGGCAGCGATGAAGAGATCGCCGCGCTGTGCCAGGAACTCGATGCCCGCCACGTTCCCGCCGACCTGATGAGCGCCGCTGGGGTGGAAGCCCTGATCAATGGCGCGGGTGAGGTCGATATCCTGGTCAACAACGCTGGGATGCAGCACGTTGCCCCGGTGGACGAGTTCCCGGTCGACAAATGGGATGCGATCGTCGCGCTGAACCTTTCGGCGGTGTTCCACGCTTGCCGCCTGGCCGTGCCGGGGATGAAAGCGCGCGGTTGGGGCCGGATCATCTCGACCGCCTCGGCCCACAGCCTGGTCGCCTCGCCCTTCAAGGCACCCTATGTGGCGACCAAGCACGCGGTGGCGGGCTTTACCAAGTCGTTGGCGCTGGAACTGGCCACCAGCGGGGTCACGGCCAATTGCATCAGCCCCGGCTATGTCTGGACCGCACTGATCGAGAACCAGATTCCCGATACGATGAAGACCCGGGGGCTCAGCCGTGAAGCGGTGATCAACGATGTCCTGCTGGCCAAGCAACCGACCAAGCGGTTTGTCCAGCCAGAGGAAGTTGCGGCCCTGGCCGTGTTCCTGTGCCGACCGGAAGCCGGCAACATGACCGGAGCCAACTACTCGATGGATGGCGGCTGGACAGCGGAATAGCGAACAAACCTGCATGGAAGTGTAACCTTCCTGCCACCCCCGTGGCTTAACTGCATCGCGGTTTTTAAAGCCGCTTGTCCGCACGTTTGCCTGCTGTAGGACTGGGGGCGATGAATCGTTTTGTGGGAGCGATGAACCGCTTGGTTGCCGCAGGTTTGGCGACGGCCTTGCTTTGCTCCCCGGCGGCAGCGCAGCGGCGCGACAAGGCGCTGGAAGCTGCGTTGCTTGCCCACGTTACCCAACTTGCCAGCGATGACTTCGATGGGCGTGAACCGGGCACGGAGGGTGAGGCCAAGACCCTACGATACATCGGTCAGCAATGGTTCGAGATCGGCCTCGAATCCGGCACCAACGATCCCCGTAATGCCTGGTTTGCTCCGGTAAAGCTGGTCGCGCGCGAGGCGGCGGCCAGCCGGGCCGTGTTCAACCGGCGGGGGCGCCCGCAGTTCGTGCCACCCGGCTCGACGATTGTGTTCACGTCCGGCAAGCGCACCCTGCTGAACAGCTCGCCGCTGCTCTTTGTCGGCAAGGGTGAGATTGAGGTTGGCCGGGCCGAGCTGGCCGGGCGCGTGGCCTTGCTCCTCGATGGCGGCAAGGATGGTGCCGAACGCCAGAACGCTCTGCTAAAGGCTGGGGCTGCGGCGGTGATGACCGTGCTGGATGGCGATCGCTCGCTTGACCAGGTTCGCGCCCGGCGCGGCCGGTCTGGCTATGCCCTGGCATCCGAGGAACTGGGTGGGGACCTTGAGGCCTATATTACCGCCGAAGGGCTGGAGCGCGCCCTGGCTGGCGGGCCGCTTGATCTGGCGGCGCTCAAGGCCTTGGCAGCGACACCTGACTTTGCGGCCAAGCTGCTGGACCTTTCGGTAACGCTGGAAGCGACCACCCGCGAAACGCGCATCAACACGCACAACATCATCGGTCGTCTGCCCGGTCGCCGTCCGGAAAGCGGCGCCGTGCTGTTGCTGGCGCATTGGGACCATTTCGGCGAATGTGCTGCCCCGCCGGCCGAAGACCTGATCTGCAATGGCGCGATCGACAACGCCAGCGGCGTGGCCGCCCTGACCGAGATCGCGAAGCGGCTGGCCAAGGGGCCGGCGATGGATCGGGACGTCTATTTCCTGGCCACGACGGCCGAGGAAATCGGCCTGCTGGGGGTGGAGGCCTTTGCCGAGGATCCGCCGCTGCCGCTCAGCCAGATCGTGGCCGCATTCAACCTGGACAGCATTGCCCTGGCCCCGCGGGGCACGCCGATCGGGATTGTCGGACGGGGGCTGACCCCACTGGATGCTGGGATCCTGGCCGTGGCCAAGGCGCAAAAGCGTAAGGTGATCGATGGCGATGCCATCAATGCCTATGTGCGCCGCCAGGATGGCTGGGCCCTGCTGGCGCATGATGTCCCGACGGTGATGGTATCATCGAGCTGGTCCGATGTGGCCCGGGTCGAGCGCTTTTTCGATGGCGACTATCACCGCCCGGGCGATCAGGTGAAACCTAGCCTGGATTTGTCTGGCACCGCCGAGGACGTGGCTTTTCACGTCGCCCTGGTTCGGCATTTTGCCGACGCGAAGAAGGTTCCACTGCCTTCTAAATGAAGCACTAGCCCTGACGGGACAGTGCGTTTACATGGGCCGCCACGAATCTTCCAACCAGACGCAAAGTGGCACTCATGGACATTCCTCTCGGCCTTACCTTCGACGACGTGCTGCTGCGTCCGGCCGAATCCGATATCCTGCCTTCGATGGCGGATACCAGCACGCGGCTGACCGCGCAGATCGGCCTCAACATTCCGGTGATTTCGTCGGCGATGGACACGGTGACCGAGGCTGACATGGCGATCGTCATGGCCCAGCTGGGCGGGATCGGCGTGCTGCACCGCAACCTGACGATCGAGGAGCAGGTCGCAGCCGTTCGCGCGGTGAAGCGCTTTGAAAGCGGCATGGTGGTCAATCCGATCACGATTGGCCCGGATGCGACGCTGGGCGAAGCGCGGATGATGATGGAAGCCAACCGCATTTCCGGCATTCCCGTGGTGGAACAGGGCGGCCGGCTGGTCGGGATCCTGACCAACCGCGATGTCCGCTTTGCCGACAACCCGGCTCAGCCGGTGCGCGAACTGATGACGCACGAAAATCTCGCCACGGTTCGTGCCGGTGTCAGCCAGGAAGAAGCGCGCAAGCTGCTGCACCAGCGCCGGATTGAAAAGCTGCTGGTGGTGGATGAGAATTTCCATTGCACCGGGCTGATCACGGTCAAGGACATGGAAAAGGCCGTGACCTATCCGGATGCGACCAAGGACGCAGCTGGGCGGCTGCGTGTCGCGGCGGCAACCACTGTGGGCGACAAGGGTTTTGAACGCACCGAGGCGCTGCTCGCCGCCGAATGCGATGTGGTGATCATCGACACTGCCCACGGCCATAACAAGGACGTTGCCCGTTCGGTGGAGCGGGTGAAGAAGCTGTCAAATTCGGCTCAGGTGATTGCCGGGAACGTCGCGACCTATGAAGCGACCCGGGCGCTGATCGATGCCGGGGCCGATGCCGTGAAGGTCGGGATCGGGCCAGGCTCAATCTGCACCACCCGCGTCGTGGCCGGGGTGGGCGTGCCGCAGTTGACCGCGATCATGGAAGCCGCCCGCGCCGCGGCGGACAGCAAGACCCCGATCATTGCCGACGGCGGCCTGCGCACTTCGGGCGATGCGGCCAAGGCGCTCGCGGCCGGGGCTTCGACCATCATGGTCGGCTCAATGCTGGCGGGCACCGAAGAAGCGCCGGGTGAGACCTTCCTCTACCAGGGCCGGGCCTACAAGTCGTACCGCGGGATGGGTTCGGTCGGGGCCATGGGCCGCGGCAGCGCCGACCGCTATTTCCAGGGCGACATCAAGGACCAGATGAAGCTGGTGCCCGAAGGGATCGAGGGCCAGGTACCCTATAAGGGTCCTGCCCGCGATGTCGTTCACCAGCTGGTCGGCGGGATCAAGGCAGCGATGGGCTATACCGGATCGGCCACGATCGAGGACCTGCGCACCCGCGCCAACTTCGTGCGGATCACCAACGCGGGCCTGAAGGAAAGCCACGTCCACGACGTGACGATCACCCGCGAGGCCCCGAACTACAAGCTGTGACGCCGCAAGCGCGGGTTCAGGCAGCGATCGAGATCCTCGATCTCGTGATCGCCGCTGCGCGCGCCAACGGCGCCCCGGCGGACCGCATTGTCAGCGAATGGTTCCGCACCCGCCGCTTTGCCGGCAGCAAGGACCGCCGCGCCGTGCGCGAGCTGGTCTACCTGGCCATCCGGGCCTGCGGGCCGGTGCCAGACGACGGACGCGCCGCGATGCTGCGTGTGGCGCAGGACGATGCGACCGTGGCCAGCCTGTTCGATGGATCACCCCACGCGCCCGCGCCAATTGATGCGGGTGAAGATGCTGCCGAAGGCGGCGTTGCGCCGGCATGGCTCGAAACTGCCTTAGCCGAAAGCGGGGTTGCGGGGGGCGATGCGCTGGCCCTGCTCGAACGCGCACCGCTCGACCTGCGGATCAACACGCTGAAGGCAGATCCCGCGACGCTTGAATTGCCACTGCCGGGCGAACCGGCTCCTGCGCGCCATAGTCTGCGCTTCCCTTATGGCACCCAGGTCGAGGCGTGGGATGCCTATACCTGCGGGCAGATCGAGGTGCAGGATGCTGGCTCGCAGTTGGTCTGTTCGGCGCTAGCGGTGCAGCCTGGTGCGCTGGTTATCGACCTTTGTGCAGGGGCAGGCGGCAAGACGCTGGGGCTGGCTGCAGCCATGGCCAATCGGGGCCGCCTGATCGCCTGCGATGTTGATCGCCCGCGCCTGTCCAAGCTTGAACCCCGCGCAGTTCGCGCCGGGGTAACGATTGCCGAGACGCGGCTGCTCGATCCCAATCGCGAAGCGGCAGCGCTGGCCGATTTGATGGGCCAGGCCGATGCGGTGCTGGTCGATGCACCCTGTTCGGGCACCGGGACCTGGCGGCGCAATCCCGAGGCGCGCTGGCGGCTGACACCGGATCAACTGGCCCGCTATGTCGCGATCCAAGCGCGACTGCTGGATCTGGCCGCTGGGCTGGTGCGACCGGGTGGACGGTTGGGCTTTGTCACCTGCTCGCTGCTTGATGCCGAGGGCGCGGTGCAGGCCGCAGGGTTTCTGGCGCGCCATCCTGAGTGGCAGGCCGAGACGCTTGACCTTGGCGCGGGTGAAGCACGTGGTCCAGGTTTCCGCCTGTCCCCCGCGCGTGACGGAACCGATGGGTTTTTCGTCGCCTGCTTCCAAAAGAGATGATAACAGGTCGGCCGATGTCGAGCCTTTGGGAGCAACTGATGCGCTATACCCCTGCCGCGCTGGCCCTGTCGTTGCTGGCGGCAGTAACGGCCAGCGTCAGCCTGTCAGCGCCGCCGGTTCCGCTCGATCCGCGGGCTGCCGTTCTGGTGAGCGAGGGACGCAAGGCTTTGGCCGGCGGCGATGCCAATGCCGCCACCGATGCCTATGAGGCGGCGCTGGCGATCCAGCCCGGTCATGCCGCGATCCTGCTCAACCTGGCCGAAGCAACCCGCAAGCAGGGTCTGCAAGGCAAGGCACTGCGCTATTACCGCGAAGTACTGGAAGGCGATCCGGGCAATGTCTATGCGATCTCTGGCGAAGGGATCGCGCTGGTGGAAAAGGGCGCGATCGAGCGCGCGCGCCGCAACCTCGCCCGGCTTGAGCAAGTCTGTGGCAGCGGCTGTGGGCCCGCAAAGGAACTGGCCGCCGCAATCCAGCAGGGGCCAACCCCGCAGATCGTGACCGCCGAGGCGGTCCAGACCAAGCCGACCGTCTCCGCAAACTAAGCGGACGTCAGATCAGGTCGCGAAATTCGTCGAGAACGGCGCGGTAGACGCGCTTCTTGAACGGCACGATCACCTCTGGCAGCTGCGCTGGTTCCAGCCACTGCCATTCGCAGAATTCGGCCGGATCGTGGGCATCGAGCCGAACATGGTGATCCTCACCGCTGAAGCGCGCCAGCACCCAATGTTGCCGCTGCCCGCGATATTCACCGCCCCACAGCTTGCCAATCAGATCGTCGGGCAGATCATAGAGCACTTCCTCGCGCGTCTGCGCCAGGATCGTGACGTGCTCTTCGGCGACGCCGGTTTCTTCCCATAGCTCACGCAGGGCAGCGGTGCGGACATCCTCACCCTCGTCGATCCCACCTTGCGGCATCTGCCAATAAACGCCCCCTTCGTCGGGCTGGCCGCGCGTGTCGATGCGCTTGCCGACAAAGGCAAGCCCGGCGGCGTTGACCAGCATGACCCCGACGCAGGGGCGATAGGGCAGGGTGGCGAAGTCAGTCTTGGGGGGGAGGTCGCTCATCGCCCGGCCCTTAGCGCTAAACCTTCGTCAGCATCAACTTCATAGCGGCGATGATTTTGGCGGTAGCCGCCTGAGCGCTAGGCAGGGCCTTGCGGGTGGTGGAGAAATCGTGGGTCATCCCGGCGATGTGCAGGTAGAGCGTATCAACCCCGGCATCGACCAGCTTGGTCGCCAGACGCCGGCCTTGATCCTGCAGCGGATCGAGCCCGGCGGTTGCAACGATCGTCGGGCACATGCCCTTGGCTTCGGCATGGATTGGAAAGGCGCGCGGATTGCCGCTTTCGGGCAGATAAAGCGAATAGAACCAGTCCATCGCCGCCTTGGTCAGGAAATGCTTTTCGGCGAAGGTCGCCATTGATCCGTCCTGGCTTTCATCGGTTGCCGGATAGAGCAACACCTGCAGGAGCATCGGCGCGGCGGCGGGTTTGTCCATCAAGGCGCGGGCGGTGACGGTGGCCAGGTTGCCACCAGCGCTGCCGCCGATCGTGACGAGGCCGGTCACTTGCCGGTTCAGTTCGGTGGGGCTGGCCGCAAGCCAGCGTGCAACAGCCTCGCAATCGTCGGGCGCGGCTGGGAAGGGGTGCTCCGGCGCCTTGCGATAGTGCACTGCCAGTACCGGCAGATCGAGCTCAGCCGAAAGCTCGGTGCACAGCGAATTGTGGGTATCGAGATCGCCAATCACGAAGCCGCCGCCGTGGAAGAACAGGATAACGGGCGAAGGATCGCGGTTTTCTCGGACATCATAGAACCGCACTGGAATGGGGCCCGCCGGGCCGGCGCAAGTCAGGTCCTTAACCACGGCCATCGGACGCGGATCGGCTTCGCTCATGGCCTTGAGGCCAAGGTAGCCAGCGCGCTGCTCCGCCGGATCGAGCCGCTCTGGCGCCGGCAGGCTGTTCACCAGCGCGAGGAAACCTTGCACGTCTTCACGGAACAGCGGAGTGGAATCGGACATGCAGGCACCTCTCTCTTGATGATTTAACCGGCAGGTTAAGTCGCGTTTTGCTACTTGACTAGCCGCCTTGGCGCTCCTCTTGTGGACCCAGTTGGCCGCCGCGCAGTTTTTCTTGATTGCAGCGGCGCGGGGGAGGGGACTAGGGCGCTTCGCGAGAGTGGGGCGGACTGATCCGCCTGATGAGGAAGACGCATGGCAACGCAATTGGCCGATCCCGAAGCAAAGTCCACCGCAGCACCCGAAGCCGTCGTTGTCCGCTTTGCGGGCGACTCAGGCGATGGGATGCAGTTGACCGGTGGGCAGTTCACCCTTTCGAGCGCGCTGGCGGGCAATGACTTTGCCACTTTCCCGGACTTTCCGGCCGAAATCCGCGCGCCGCAGGGCACGCTGTTTGGCGTTTCGGCTTTCCAGATCAACTTCGGTTCGACCTCCATCGACACCGCAGGCGATGCGCCCGACGTGCTGGTGGCGATGAACCCGGCGGCGCTGAAGACCAATGTCGGCGCGCTGAAGCCCGGCGGGCTGATCATCGCCGACACGGGTGAGTTTACCAAGCGTAACCTGGAAAAGGCCAAGTACGAAGTTAGCCCGCTGGACGATGGCAGCCTGGCCAAGTGGCAGGTGCTGGCCTTCGACATTTCGGCGCTGACGCTGGAATCGGTCAAGCCGTTCGGGCTGGGCAACAAGGAAGCCCTGCGCTGCAAGAACATGTGGACGCTGGGCCTGGCGCTGTGGATGTTCGATCGCGATCGCCAGCCGCTGGTTGACTGGCTGAATCAGAAGTTCGCCAAGAACAAGGTCCTGGCCGATGCCAACGTGGCCGCGCTGAATGCTGGCCACGCCTATGGCGAAACGGCTGAGCTGGGCGGCCACGTCAAGAAGCTGCACCTTGGCCCGGTGCCGACCCCGGCGGGGCTTTATCGCACTATTACCGGAGCCGATGCGGTTGCGCTTGGCCTGGTCGCGGGCGCGCAGCTGGCGCATTTGCCGATGTTCTTTGGCGGCTATCCGATTACCCCGGCCAGCTCGATCCTGCACGCGCTGGTGCGGCTGAAGGAATTTGGCGTCACCACCTTTCAGGCGGAAGACGAGATTGCCGCGATCTGCGCGGCGATTGGCGCGAGCTATGCTGGCCAGTTGGGCGTAACCTCCAGCTCGGGCCCGGGCATTGCGCTGAAGGGTGAGGCGATGGGCCTGGCCGTGATGACCGAACTGCCGCTGGTGATCGTCAACTCGCAGCGCGGTGGCCCGTCGACCGGCCTGCCAACCAAGACTGAGCAGTCGGACCTCTATCAGGCGGTTTACGGCCGCAACGGCGACGCCCCGATCCCGGTGATCGCCGCGCGCAGCCCGTCGGACGCGTTCGAATGCGCGATCGAGGCCTGCCGCATCGCCGTGGAATACATGACCCCGGTGATCATGCTGACCGATGGCTATATCGCCAACGCGGCTGAGCCGTGGAAGGTGCCAGACCCGGCGAGCTACAAGGAATTCCCGGTCTCGTTCCTCACCCAGAAGAACGCCGGTGACACCCTGCTGCCCTATAAGCGCGATGCCAAGGGTGCGCGCCCATGGATCAAGCCGGGTACACCGGGGCTGATGCACCGCATCGGCGGGATCGAAAAGGCGGTCGACACCGGCCACCTCGATTACTCGCCCGCCAATCACCAGGCGATGACCGACGCGCGCAAGGCCAAGATCGATGGCATTGCCAAGT
>JBEEIN010000289.1:0-5504 GCA_041169825.1 Pseudomonadota bacterium | reverse complement strand
CGATTTACCTGTAGACACAGGAAAAGGGGGCCGGATTGCTCCGACCCCCTTTGGACCTTAGCACCTTGCGGCGGCTGATTACATCCCTGAACCCGGACCGTAGGTGATCTCCACCCGGCGGTTCTGCAGTTCGCGAACGCCATCGGCGGTCGGCACGCGGTTGTTGTTTTCACCAAAGCCCTGGCTGGTGATCGCACCGGCAGAAATGCCGCGCGAGGTCAGGTATTCGGTGACCGAAGCGTTGCGGCGCTCCGACAGGCCCTGGTTGTACTTCGGCGTACCCGAACGGTCGGCATAGCCAGCCAGCATGATCGGAACGTTCGCGCAGTTGGCATAGGCCGTAACGGCGCTGTCAAGGATCGAAGCCGCTTCAGGCGTGATGTCCGACTTATCCCAGTCGAAGAACACGATGTAGGGGCCCTTGTTGCACACCACAGCCGGCGGCGGCGGCGGCGGCGGAGGCGGCGGGGGGGGGGGAGGGGGCGGCGGCGGGGGGGGCGGCGGCGGAGCAGCCGGCTCGGCGCCACCGAAATTGTAGCCCAGCGTCAGCATCAGCGAGTGTGATTGGAAGCGGGTGCGCACATTACGCCCGGCATAGTTGACCAGATCGTTGTGATCCTGGTTGAAGAACCGATATTTCAGGCCAACATCCACATTGTCCGACAGCGGGGTGCGAACCCCGGCAAGAGCCTGCCAGGCGAACCCGGTATCGGAATCGACGAGATTGAGGGCGGCATTCGGGGTGAGCAGCGCGTTCTTGACCCGGCCGATACCAACGCCGCCGCCAACGAAGCCCTGCAGGCCATCGTTCGGGCCAAAGTCGAGCAGGCCATTGAGCATAAAGCTGAGTGCTTCAGTGCCGCCGCCGATCTGATCCTCGGTGTAGATTACGGTGCCGGAATAGCGCTTTTCTTCGGCGCGGCGATAACTTGCTTCAGCCTCAATCCGGAACCCGCCGAAGTCGTAGCCAACGATTCCGCCAAAGTCGTAGCCGGTCTTGGTGGCGAGAACGCCAGCATTGCCTGAACCGGTCAGGTTCATGATGTCTTCGACGATCATGCCACCGGCATCACCTTCGATGTACCAGGAATCGTCGCGCGCCAGAGCAGGCGTCGCGAGGGCCGAGGAGGCAAGCGCCATCCCAATGACCAGTTTGCGCATTATCGTTTTCCCCTTTTAACAGGATTGAACCACCGAGTTCGTCCGTTTCTAACTGTATACCCTAGTACGCGCAAGCGTACATAGCGCAGAAGTGTTGCAAGAATGTCGCGTTTTCGCCACTTCTCCTCGTGAAAACACTTCGCTTCGCCGGGGTGCTTACTATGCGGCCACGATGCCTGCATCGACGAGCGCCGAAATGATTGCGGCAATCGCTGTCCGGGCCTGCGGGTCGATTGTCGTTCCCCCGGTCGGTGACGCCGGCTTCGCTGCGATCCGCCAGGACCCCAGGTAATAGATGTGCTGCCTGGTCGCTCTGTTGAGCAGGCGCAGGCCATCCATCGGCGGCTGGAACAACCATTGCCCCTGCAGCAAGCAGGCAATCGAGCCCGCCTGCCCGCTCCAGGGCCCAGTCGGCGATGGACCCACCAGCCAACATTTGCCGTCGGCCGGCGTTGCCGGAGGGGCTGACAATTGGTCCTCGATTGCCAAGTGGACCAAGGCATCAAGCCTGGCCAATGCTTCGTTCACAAAGATCTCACGCTGGCTTTGGCCGGCGAGCGTGGCTGTGCTGCGGCCCGCGCAGGCTTTCCGGCTCGCCGGCCGAATAGAGCATGGCCTGGGCACCATTGGGCCAGGTCAGCAGGCGGCGCGAAGGCTCAAATCTGGGCCGCTGCCCGCGCGGGGCAATGGCCAGCAGGCCGCTTTCGCCTTCCACCATCACGCTGCGCGCCTCGCCCAGCGTGGCGGCCACCAGGGCGATCCGTGCAGCAGGATCACCCTGGGCAATGGCGCGCACCCATTCGGCGCCGGCGCGGGTTTTGCCAAAGCCGCGCCCGGCCAGGATCAGCCAGCTGTGCCATTCGCCCTCTGGCGGCAGCTGCCCGGCATGGGCCCACAGCCGCCAGTGATGGCGCAGCGACAGGTGCTGGCGCTTGCTCATCTTGGCCAGCAATTGCTGGTGTTCGCCCAGCTCCAGCCCCAGCAGATAGGCTGCGCGGCTGTCACTCGCCTTGGACATGGTCGCTCTCCGGCGCTGCCAGCAGCAGGCTATTGGCGGCCGAGCGCTGGCGCATCTGGTCAATCATCGCGTCGATCGAGGCCAGCACTTCGGCCTCATCACGGTCGTCTTCCAGCGCGCGCTGCTGGGCCACCAGATGGCGATGCCGGTCGAGCAGGCGCAGCGCATTGGCCACGTCCATCTTATGGGTCGGCTGCGGATCGCGCAGATAACCCAGCACTTCCATTTCCAGGTTGTGATAGCCCTCGGCCAGGGCGCCCATCCACAGGGCGCGAAATTCGGGATCATCCTGCCGCACCCGATAGGCCCGGCTGGGGGCAATCCCCGCCGCCGCGGCGGCTTTGGTGATGTTGGACGTTTCAACCAGCGCGGCCAGGAAATAGGCCCGCCAGTGCTTGTTGAGCGACCCTTCGTGCCCTTGTTCGCGCAGCAGGCGGGGGATCCGGATGCTTTTCTTCTTGCGCGGGCCGCGCCGCGGACGCGCGGCGGCCTGCGGCGCATCGCCGGCCGTGCTCATGTTCGGTGCTCCTTGGGAAAGCGGCAGGCCGATCCGAATCGGTCTATCGCGATGTTCCCAATATGTACCTAAACAGCGTTACAATGTCAAGTATAAATAACCAATATGGTTATTGGCGCACCGCGCTTGCCGCCAGAACCCCGCGCCATTAGACACGCCGCATCTGAAGAGGGATCCCATGCTGCGCCGCCTTTACGATTGGACCATGGCCAAGGCCGCCCACCCGCACGCCGAATGGTGGCTGGCGCTGTTCGCCTTTGTTGAGGCCAGCTTTTTCCCGATCCCGCCACACCCGCTGCTGGGGCTGATGTGCCTGGCCGAACCGAAGAAGGCGATCCGCTTTGCCCTGATCGCCACCTTCGCTTCGGTTGCCGGGGGCCTGCTCGGCTATGCGATCGGCCATCTGCTGTTCGATACGATCGGCACCCAGCTGCTCGCTTTGCTCGGCCTGACCGAAAGCTTCCCCAAGGCGGCCTGTTACCTGCGCGAGTACGGGGCAGAGATCATCATGATCAAGGGGGCGACCCCGATCCCGTTCAAGCTGCTCACGCTGACTGCCGGTTTCATCGCCATGCCGCTGGTACCCTTCATTCTGGCCAGCATCGTCAGCCGGGCGATCAGCTTCATGATTGTCGGCGTGCTGTTCCGGCTGTTCGGCGCGCCGATCAAGGCCTTCATCGACAAGTACCTGGGCCTGGCCACGGCCGGCTTCGTTGCCGTGGTGGTCGGCGGCTTCATCGCGGTCGCCTACCTTGGCGGGGGCGGCCAGCAATCAAGCGCCAAGTGCGCCGCCGTCACGGCGCTGCAGCCATGAGCGCGCCGCGCATCCAGCTGTACCATTGCGCCGATGCGCGATCCTTTCGCGCGCTCTGGGCGCTGGAGGAACTGGGCCTGCCCTATGATCTGACCCTGATGCCCTTCCCACCGCGGGCGCGGTTCGAAGGCTATCGCGATGTCAATCCGCTCGGCACGGTCCCGGCCTGCCTGATCGACGGCCAGCTGATGACCGAAAGCGCCGCGATCCCGCATGTGCTGGCCACGCGCTTTGGTCCTTCCAGTCTGGCGCTGTCACCGGACGAGCCGGACTATCCCAGCTATATGAACTTCCTCGTCATGGGGGAAGCGACGCTAACTTTCCCGCAGACGATCCACCTGCGCTACACCCGGCTCGAACCCGGCCGTTGCCCTGAAGCGGCGGCGGACTATGCCCAATGGTTCGGGGCCCGCCTGCACAATGCGATCAAGCTGATGGAGCCGGAATTTGCCTGTGCCGGGCGCTTCACCATGGCTGACATCTCGCTGGGCTATGCTGTGATGCTGGCCCTGTCGATCGGGCTGGAGGCCCAGGTGCCCGAAGCGGCCGTGGCCTATCTTGACCGGCTCAGCCAGCGCCCCGGCTTCCAGCGTGCAAAGGCCGCGCAGGGTCGCGGGTTTAGTCTGTAATCGGCACTGTGTAATTCAGGCCAAGCCGGCCACCGTCGGGATAGATCGTTTGGCCGGTAAGGTAAGAGCTGTCATCGCTGGCCAGGAACAGCGCGACCCCAGCGATCTCAGCCGGTGTGCCGCACCGGCCCAGCGGGGTGCGGCTGAGGATTCGTGAACGGGCCGCGTCGTCCTCGGCCAGAATTCCGGCAAGCATCTCGGTCTCGATCGAACCCGGGCCGATCGCATTGACCCGGATACCCTTGGCGGCGAGGGCGAGGGCCGTGACATTGGTCAGCTGCTTCATCGCGCCCTTGGAGACCACGTAGGGAATCTGGTTGGGGATCGCGAGCACGGCGTTGACCGAGCTCATGTTGATCACCGCCGATCCTGGTCCCATCAGCCGGGCCGCCGCCTGGGTGCCCCACAATGCCGACTTGAGGTTGGTGGCAAAGACCCGATCGAAATCGTCCTCGGTCAGGTCATCAAGGCTCGCCGCATGGGTGATCCCGGCATTGTTGACCAGCACGTCCAGTCCGCCCCACAGCTTGGCTGCCTGGGCAATCAGCGCCTCGAACTCGGCCTTGCGCGAAACATCGGCGGTAAAGGCCTGCTGGCCCAGTTCTGCCGCCAGCGCCGCCACTCGCGCATCGTCGATATCGGCCAGCAGTAAGCTGGCGCCTTCTGCCGCGAAGCGCTCGGCAATCGCCTTGCCGATCCCCTGCGCCGCGCCGGTGATGATCGCGCGCTTGCCGGCCAGGCGCATCAGATGATCCCCACGGCCTTTCCGGCGCGGGTGAACATGCCGATGATGGTCTGGACCTGCTCGGCGGTGTGCTCCGCGCAAAGCGAGCAGCGCAGCAGGGTCATGTTGGCGGGGGTCGCCGGCGGACGGGCCAGGTTCACATAGAGCCCTTCCTTCAGCAGTGCTTCCCACATTGCCGCGCCCTTTTCGAGGTCGGGCATGACCACGGCGATGATCGCCGATTGCGGCTCGGTCGTGCCCAGCTGGAAGCCGGCCGCGGTCAGTCCCTTGTGCAGGGTTTTCGAATTCTCCCACAGGTGCGCCCGCTTGTTCCCGGCGTGCATCAGCTTGCGGATCGAAGTGCAGGCGGTTGCGACCACGCTTGGCGGGAGCGAGGCGGTGAAGACATAGGGCCGGCAGACCAGCCGCAGGATCTCGAACTTCGGGTGGTTGGAAACGCAGAAGCCGCCCACCGTGCCAACCGACTTGGAAAAGGTGCCGATCACGAAATCGACATCGTCGAGCACGCCCTGGTCCTCGGCCACGCCACGCCCATTGGGGCCGATGAAGCCCATCGAATGCGCCTCGTCGACCAGCACCATCGCTCCGTGCTTCTTGGCGACGGCGATCATTTCCTTGAG
>JBEEIN010000288.1:0-3103 GCA_041169825.1 Pseudomonadota bacterium | reverse complement strand
GAGCACGCCATAGCCAGCCTGCACGGTGAGCGGGTTACCAAGCAGGTCGAAGTTGACCGCGCCCTGACGCTGGTAGGCGACAATGAAGGTGCCTTCAGCGCCGTTACCGATCTGGAAATCGGCGGTGGCGCTGACGTTGAATTTGAACTTCGGCGAGTTCGGCAGGCGGGCGCCCGAACGATCCTGGAAGGTGCAGGTGGTGCGCGGCGCAGCGGCACTGGCGGCCGGGGCCGAGGTGCAAGGACCGACAAGCACCGAAGCCGTGCCGTTCCAGACCTGACCAGTCTGCCCCGGATAGCCCTGGGCCCCGAGGAACGAGGTCATCACCGCGTCGGTATAGCTTGCCCCGGCGTCCAGCCGCAGCCATTCGGCTGGCTTGGCCGAGAACTCAACCTCGACACCCTTGGTCCGCAGCTTGCCGACATTGTTGAGCACAAACTGCGGCGCCGGCGGCGTGCCGACCAGCACTGCCGACTGGGCCTGGAAGTTGTTGTAGTCGGTGTAGAAGCCGATCACGTTGAGCTGGACCTTGTTGTCCAGGAACCGGCTCTTGAGGCCAAGCTCGTATGACGTCGAACGCTCGGGCTTGATCGGGCCAACGCCGACCAGGCCGGCGGCCGTGCCGTTCAGTGCGCCATTGATTCGGGCGGGGTTGAAGCCGGTGACGATGTCATAGGCATAACCCTTGTAACCGCGGGCGACGCTGCCATAGACCATGATCTGCGGCGCCAGCTCCTGCGAGATCGCGCCCTTCCACGTCACCACGCCGTCCGAGTTGGACCCCACGCAAAGCGGATTGCCCGCAGCGCAGGTGTTGGCCGTGGCCGTGGACAGCAGGTTGGTGAAATCAACGCTG
The DNA here is from genome assembly GCA_041169825.1 of Pseudomonadota bacterium. Classification (GTDB taxonomy): domain Bacteria; phylum Pseudomonadota; class Alphaproteobacteria; order Sphingomonadales; family Sphingomonadaceae; genus Novosphingobium. Next base: position 2,247 of record JBEEIN010000288.1, on the reverse strand, counting down.
ATCTTCTCGTGATTATAGCGCAGACCACCGCTCACCGTGGTGTTGGTGGGCAAGGTGTAATCGGCCTGAACGAACAACCCCAGGCTTTCGCTGCGGTTTTCCGCTTCCCAGTTGGCCAGCGCGACGACCGGACCACGCGCAAAGGCGCGATAGGTCTTGGCATCGGAATAGAAGGCCCCCAGAACATATTTGAACGCGCCGTTGTCGCTGGAGACCAGCCGCAGTTCCTGCGTCAGATTGCGCGAATGATACGGCCCAGCCTGGGTGATTGCCCCGTTGACGGTACCGCCGGTGAGCGCGCCCAGAACGTTAAGATCGGAACCTTCGAAGTCGTTCTGGAAGCGATACTTCCAGTCCTGATAGGCCGTGACCGAGATGAGATCGGCAAACCCAAGGTCGAGGCTGGCCTTGCCGGCCAGACTGGCAGTCTGGTTGCGGGTCGCGCCGGGCGCATCGAGACGGGTGTTGTAATTGGCCTCGCCCACGGTGATGCCATTCAGGCTGGGCAGCAGCGGCAGCGCCGGAGAACCCAGCACGCGGGCGACGCCGGTGCCCACGATCGCGCGGATTGCCGTGCCGGTGCCATCCTGCACCGCTTTCCCATAGGCCCCGGTCAGGGTGAAGGTGAAGCTCGGCGAAAGCTCGGTCTTGAGCTTGGCCCGCACGCCCCAGTTTTCCTGATCATTGGTGCGGCGATCATAGGTCAGGTTGCGGATGCTACCCGGATAGGTGTGGTAAAAGCCGGTGACGCGCAGCCCAGTGCCTTCGCCCAGCGGGGTCGAAATGATGGCTTCGGCGCGAACATCGCCGTCGGTCGCCCCGGTGACCGCGGCGTTGGCATAAAAGTCGCTAGCGGGATCCTTGGTGACGATGTTGACGACACCGGCCGAGGAGTTCTTGCCAAACAGGGTACCCTGCGGCCCCTTCAGCACTTCGATCCGCTCAAGGTCGGCCATGTTGTCGAAGGCCTGGGCCTGCTGGACCACCGGCATGTCATCGATGATCACGGCGACGCTCGGTTCAACCCCGATCGAGAAGGCATAGGTGCCGATCCCGCGCAGGATGATTGCGTTGTTGGGCGAAGAGGTCTGCTGGGTAATGGTCAGCGACGGTGCAGCACGGGTCAGATCTGAAAAATCGGCAATGCGCTGGTTGGCGATCGCTTCAGAAGACAGGGCGGTGACCGAAACCGGGACCGACTGCAGGTTCTCGGCCCGCTTCTGGGCGGTGACGACGATCTCTTCAAGGCCGCCCTCCTCTGCCTGAGCCGGAGCCGTATCGGCGGCCTGGTCGGCCGGAGCGGATGCTGCCGCATCCTGTGCGAGGGCAGGCTGGGCGAACGCCAGCGATGAAAAGCCTGCGAGCAGGTAAAACTTGCGAGTCATCCAATCCTCCCGGAATCGGCCTTACTATGTGGTCTGACCATTTAGGGGGATTGGTTAAACGTGTCAATAGCCACGGTCAGACCACTTTGCGCAGCCGTTAAGCGGCGCAATTCCGCCATTCGCGGGTGTGGCAAAACAACCCTGCGCCTGTCCGTAAGCAAGGCCATCGGAATTATTGGTCAGACAGATTCGACTCGCGGCATCGAATGGGAAGGGCCGGGAGCGCCTGCGCTTATCGAGACTTGTTGCTAAAGGTGGCTCCACCCTCACCCGACTAGTTTAGCGAAACCCGTCGCCTCCAAGCTAGCGCGGCTGCGACCGTTCCGGCGGAATGGCCAAGGCCCCTGGGCGGCGTGGGTCGGCCGCGCCAAGGAAATAGCCGTTCTCGATCATGATCGATTGGGCGCTACCCATTGTCTCGTCAGACACGATCGTATGGCCCATCGTGCCGAGCAGACGCACGGTATCGGGATTGAAGTTTGGCTCTACCCGCAAGGTTTTGCCGGTATCCTGGAAGATCCGCGGCTGATGCGTGGCCTCTTCCACGTTCAGTTTGAAATCGACCACGTTGACGACGATCTGCAGCACCGTGTCGATGATCGTGCTGCCACCGGGCGTACCCGTAACCAGCCATGGCTTACCGTCTTTAAAGATCATGGTCGGCATCATGGTTGACAGCATGCGCTTGCCCGGCGCCATCGCGTTGAGCGGTGGTGGGGTACCTTCGCGCAGCGCCTTGGCCGCGTTTTCATGATCGAAATTGTTCATCTGGTTGTTCAGCAGCACGCCGGTTCCGGCGATCATCACGCCCGAACCAAAGTCAGCCCCCAGCGTGTAGGTGGTCGAAACGACATTGCCGTCG
>JBEEIN010000287.1:0-6652 GCA_041169825.1 Pseudomonadota bacterium | reverse complement strand
AGCAGGGTAACCAGGAACTTGAACGGACCGTCCACGTCGGCCGCCGGGGCGGGGACGTGGTTGACGATCTTTTCGAACAGCGGGGTCAGGGTGCCTTCGCGCAGGTTCGGATCTTCGTTGGCATAGCCATTGCGGCCTGAGGCAAAGAGCACCGGGAAATCGCACTGCTCGTCGGTGGCGTCCAGGCTGACGAACAGATCGAACACTTCATCCAGCACTTCCTGGATGCGCTCGTCCGGACGGTCGACCTTGTTGACCACCACGATCGGACGCAGGCCCAGCGCCAGCGCCTTGCCCGTGACGAACTTGGTCTGCGGCATCGCGCCTTCCGAGCTATCGACCAGCAGGATCACGCCGTCGACCATGCTCAGGATGCGCTCCACCTCGCCGCCGAAGTCGGCGTGGCCGGGGGTGTCGACGATATTGATCCGCGTGCCGTTCCATTCGACCGAGGTGCACTTGGCCAGGATGGTGATCCCGCGTTCCTTTTCCAGGTCGTTGGAATCCATCGCCCGCTCTTCAACGCGCTGGTTGTCGCGGAAGGTGCCGGATTGGCGGAACAGCTGGTCAACCAGCGTGGTCTTGCCGTGGTCAACGTGGGCGATAATGGCGATATTGCGCAGCGGCAGCGGGGCGGACATTCGGTAGGCCTTCGGTTCAGGAGAGGGCGGCGGATTTGCTGCGCCGCAACATTTGCTGGCGCGCCCCTAGCCGAAGCGGGCCGCGCGGGCAAGTGAATCGGTATCTTGTGCGGTATTGGTATTTTGTTTCGTTGCGGCTAGAGGGCCGCTCCATGAAAAAGCATCTCATCCGCGCCGCCCTGCTCGGCGCCGTCGCCCTTCCCGCAACCGCCTATGCCCAGGACGCAAAGGTTGAAGAGGCCCAGCCGGCCCCGGCTGCGCCTGAAGCCGAAGTCGCCGATGGCAACGAAATCGTTGTTACCGCGACCAAGCGCGAGCAGACCCTGCAAGACGTTCCGGTCGCCGTTTCGGTGACCACGGCTGAAACGATCGAGCGGGCCCAGGTGCGTGACCTGAAGGACCTGCAGACCCTGGTTCCGGCTCTGCGCGTTTCGCAGCTGCAGTCCAGCGCCAACACCAACTTCATCATCCGCGGCTTCGGCAATGGTGCCAACAACCCCGGCATCGAGCCTTCGGTCGGCGTGTTTGTTGATGGCGTCTATCGCAGCCGCACCGCCGCCCAGATCGGCGATCTGCCCGATGTCCAGCGCGTTGAAGTGCTGCGTGGTCCGCAGTCGACCCTGTTCGGCAAGAACGCCAGCGCGGGCGTGATCTCGATGGTCACCCGCGAGCCGTCATTTGACTTCAAGGGCAATGTCGAAGCCAGCTATGGCAATTACGATGCCAAGGTGCTCAAGGGCTATGTCACCGGCCCGCTCAGCGACAAGGTTGCCGCCAGCATTGCCGGCGGGATCAACAAGCGCGACGGCTACATCACCGACCTGGGCTACAACGGCAAGGCCAATGAGCGTGACCGCTGGTTCGTTCGCGGCCAGCTGCGGATCGAGCCCACGGACTCGCTCAAGGTTCGCCTGATCGCCGATTATGACAAGATTAACGAAATCTGCTGCGCCGTCGTCAACGTGCGCCGTTCGGTTGCGACCAGTGCGATCGAATTGCTGGGCGGCAAGGTCAACAGTTCGGCAACCCCGTTTGCCGGCGTAGCCTATTCGAACTTCCCGTCGACCAACGACATCCAGAACTGGGGCCTGTCGGGCCAGATCGACTATCAGGTTGGCCCGCTTAAGCTGACCTCGATCACAGCCTATCGCAACAGCGCCAACCTGACCAATCAGGATTCCGACTTCACCAGCGGCAATCTGATCGGCCAGAACCGCGGCAACGTTAATATCGATACGCTGACGCAGGAACTGCGGCTCAACGCCAATTTCCTGGACATGGCTGACCTGATGGTTGGCGGGTTCTTCTTTGACGAGCACGTCAAGTACACCAACGCCCTGACCTATGGCACGCAGTTCCGTCCCTATGCCGACTTGCTGTCGGGCGGTGCGATTGCACAGGTCGAAGCGGCGATCCTGGGCGTTCCGGTGGGGACCTTCCAAAAGACCGGCCAGGGCATTTTCGACGATACCCGCATGGACAACCGTGCCTGGTCGATGTTCGGCAACCTTGACGTCAAGCTGGGTGACAAGCTGACTGTGACGCTTGGTGGCAACTACACCAAGGACCGCAAGGTCGTGACCACGGCAACGGTCAGCACCGATAGCTTCTCGGCGCTGGACTTCGTGACGATTGGTGGTGCGGTGATCCGCAACACCGCGATCGCCACGCAGGTTGGTGGTCTGCTGGGCGTCGGTACCGCCAATGCCAGCCAGATTGCGGCCTTCGCGGCGGCTCAGCCGACGGCATACAGCGCGATTGTCGCGGGCTCGACGGCCTATGCCAGCGCGAATGCAGCCAACCCGGCGGTCAACCCGCTGCTCGGCCTGCGTGCACTGCAGTTCCTGCCGCCGTTCCTGAACATCCCGAACGCGGTCGAAAACGGCAAGTCGCGTGATGGCAAGTGGACCTGGACTGCCCGCCTTGCTTATGAACTCAGCGATACGATCAACACCTACGTTTCGTATGCAACCGGCTTCAAGGCGAGCTCGTTCAACCTTTCGCGTGACAGCCGCCCGCTGGCGAGCGACCTGCCGGCCCTGCGCACGGCCGGTCTGGCCCTGCCGAACCTGACCACCGGTTCGCGTTATGCCGGTCCGGAAAATGCCAAGGTGCTCGAACTGGGCGTGAAAGCCAACTGGGGCATGGCCAGCGCTAACCTGACGCTGTTCAAGCAGATCATCACCGGCTTCCAGTCGAACGTCTTCACCGGTACCGGCTTCGCGCTGGCCAATGCCGGCAAGCAGTCGACCAAGGGCATCGAATTCGATGGCATGATCAAGCCGATCAATCCGCTGACGCTGAATGTCTCGCTGGTCTATCTTGATCCCAAGTATGACAGCTTCACGGCTTCGGCGGTGGGCGATCTGTCGGGCACCCGTCCGGCTGGGGTTCCGGAACTGTCCGCCACGGTTGGTGCGCAGTGGAACCAGGAACTGGGCAATGGTGATCGCGTGATCCTGCGCGGCGATTGGCACACGGAATCGACGGTGCAGATCACCGAAGGCCTGCCGGCCTTTATCCAGCGCAACGCACTGGGCCAGGTGCTCTCGTATCAGCCAGCCTTCGATGCGGCCCGTCCGTTCACCCGCAAGGTTGACGAGTTCAACGCCTCGATCACCTATGCGATGCAAAGCGGGCTCGAGCTGAGCCTGTGGGGCCGCAACCTCACCAACAACCGCTACCTGATCCAGATCTTCGATTCGGTGGCGCAGTCGGGCTCGGTTTCGGCCTATCCGAACCAGCCGCGCACTTACGGTGCTTCGCTCCGCTTCAAGTGGTAAGCTGAGCCACACGGCACAAAACGCGAAGGGGGCGGGCAACCGCCCCCTTTTGCATTTCGGGGAACCTAAAAAGCACAGGGGCTATTCACTGGCCCTTCACCTTTGCGAGGCTTATAGCCACTCCATGCGTTTCCCATTCAGCGCTTTGCGCCGTTTCGCCCTTGTCCTTCCGTTGCTGACGCTGGGCGTCCAGCCGATTGCGGCCAAAGGCACTGCGGCCAAGGCCAAATCTGCCGTTGCAGCCCCAGCCAAGCCGGCGAGTGGACCCTGGCTCTATCGCGGCAGCGACGTGCCGCAGGACAAGGAATGGGTGTTTGGCGAGCTGGCCAACGGCGTTCGCTACGTGGTCCGCAAGAACGGCGTTCCGCCCGAACAGGTTGCGATCCGGGTGCGGATCGATGCCGGCTCGCTGCACGAAGAAGAGGGAGAGCGGGGCTATGCTCACCTTCTGGAGCATCTGGTATTCCGCCAGTCGCGCTACCTGGCTGAAGGGGCGGCAATCCCGACCTGGCAGCGCCTTGGCGCCACCTTTGGCAGCGATACCAATGCCGAGACGAGCGCGGTTTCGACCACGTTCAAGCTTGACCTGCCAAATGCGACGCCAGCCAAGCTGGATGAATCGCTCAAGCTGCTTTCGGGCATGATGATCGCCCCTGCGCTGACCGAAGCGAACATTCGCACTGAGGTGCCAATTGTCCTTGCAGAAAAGCGCGAACGCGGCGGCCTGGCTGAGCGGGTTGCCGAGGCGACCCAGCAAACCCTGTTTGCGGGCCAGCGGCTGGCGATCCGCCCGGTCATCGGCACGACCGAAACCTTGAACGCCGCCAACCAGGCGTCGGTCCGCGCCTTCCATGCGCGGTGGTACCGGCCCGAAAATGCCGTGATCATCGTGGTTGGAGACGTCGAAACGGCCCAGATCGAGGCCATGGTTCGCCAGCACTTCGCCGACTGGCCGACCACCGCAAAACCGGCCCAGGCGCCCGCCTTTGGCGATCCGGTCGCTCCCAAAGGCAGCAATGCCGAGAACCCTGTTGGCGAAACCCGCGTGCTGGTTGAACCTGACCTGCCGCGCGGGATCACCTACGCGGTCATGCGGCCGTGGCGGCCGGTCCAGGATACGATTGTCTACAATCAGGGGATCATGCTGGACTCGTTGGCCCAGGCGATCATCAACCGCCGACTGGAAGCCCGCGCACGCGCCGGGGGCAGCTTCCTGTTCGCCCAGGTCAATCAGGAGAAGGTCAGCCGTTCGGCCGATGCAACATTTGTCTCGGTCACGCCGCTCGATGAAAACTGGGGCAAGTCGTTGCAGGAAGTCCGCGGCGTGATCGCCGATGCGCTGGCCACGCCGCCGAGCGAGGACGAAATCGAGCGCGAGGTGGCCGAATTTAACGTCGCTTTTGAAAGCGCGGTTGAACAACGGCGGTTGCTGGCCGGGGCCAAGCTGGCCGACGATATGGTGACGGCGCTTGATATTCGCGAAACGATCGCTTCGCCGGAAACGGTCCTGGATATCTTCAACAATTCACGCGCCTTGTTCACCCCAAAGGCGGTGCTTGAGCATACGCGCCAGCTGTTCAAGGGTACGGTTATCCGTGCGGTCTATGTCACGCCCAAGGCGGGTGAGGCGCAGGCTGCTTCGCTGGCCGCGGCATTGGCGGCCCCTGCCGCCGCTGACCCCAAGGCCCGTCCGGGCGGCAAGCCGATCTCCTTCGCCGAAATGCCTGCCATCGGCGCCCCCAGCAAACTGGTATTCGAAAGCGCAACTGGCGTTCTCGGGATCGAACAGTTGGAATTTGCCAACGGGGTCAAAGTCCTGCTCTGGCCAAGCGCGGAAGAGCCAGGCCGGGTCTCGGTCAAGGTCCGGTTCGGAGCCGGTTACCGTGCCTTCACGCCAGGGGACGCCGCCTACATCGCCTTGGGTGACATGGCGTTGGTTGGCTCTGGGCAGGGGCAACTGGGCCAGGAGGAGCTCGACCGGATCAGTACCGGCCGCAAGATGGGCTATGATTTTGCGATCCAGGACGCCTCGTTCCAGTTTTCTGCCGATACCCGCTCGAGCGATATGGCTGACCAGCTTTATCTGTTCGCCCAGAAGTTCGCCCAACCGCGCTGGGATAGTGGTCCGGTGCTGCGCGCCAAGGCCGCAGCGCGGCTGCGGTATGAAAGCTTCGCCGCCTCGCCGCAGGGGGTGCTGGAACGCGATCTAGAATTCCTCCAGCGCGGACGGGATCCGCGCTTCCGTACGCCGACCCCGCAAGAGGTTGAGGCTGCGACACCCGATGGTTTCCGTCAGGTCTGGCAGCCGATTCTGGAGCAGGGCCCGATCGAGGTCCAGTTGTTCGGCGATTTCAGCCGCGACCAGGCTATCGCTGCCCTGTCGCGGAGCTTCGGCGCGCTGGCCCCGCGTCAGCCCTATGCGGCGCCGCTGGCGCCAGCCCGCGTCAACACGCTTGCACCTTCGGTCCAACCCGTGGTCTTGCAGCATCGCGGTGACCCGACGCAGGCCGGGGCGGTAATCAGCTGGCCGACTGGCGGTGGCATGGCCGGCATCACGGAAAGCCGTCAGCTCGAAATCCTCTCCAACCTGTTCCAGAACCGCCTGCTCGATGCGATGCGTGAGAAGCTGGGCGCAGCCTATGCTCCGCAAGTATTCAATTCCTGGCCGCAGGATCTCGAAAATGGCGGCTCGCTGACGGCAATGGCACAGCTCTCGCCCAAGGATGTGCCGGCATTCTTCACCACGGCCGAGGAGATCGCGGCCAACCTGATCGCCCGCCCGCCCAGCGCGGATGAGCTTGAGCGGGTGGTGGAACCGCTGCGCCAGCAGATCTCGCGGGCCAGCACCAGCAGCGCCTTCTTCATGTACCAGCTGGAAGGGGCAACCTTCGAACCGGCCAAGTTCGCCAGCCTGCGTACGCTGTTGCCTGACTACACCCGGACCACGCCTGAGCAGATGCAGCTCCTGGCGCGCAAGTATCTGCAACCGGGGCGCTCGTGGCGGTTGCAGATCATGCCGCAGGGGGGCAGCGTGAATGCCGGTACCAAAGCCACGAAGCCAGTGGTCTCGTCATTTGTGGAAGGTCGCTAGGCGACATTTTATTTCTCGATTTGACCGATCAACTTTTCGTCTTTTGCAATTGCGAAGAGACGGCGCTATGGCCCGCGCTCGAAAAGGAGCAGTAAAGTGGCAAGTAACTGGACCCCCGAAAGCTGGCAATCGCGTGA
>JBEEIN010000286.1:0-6607 GCA_041169825.1 Pseudomonadota bacterium | reverse complement strand
TATATCTTTGTCCACGTCAAGCGGCACGGCGTGTTTGAACGCGATGGGACGACCCTGCTCACCCGCGTGCCGATCAGTTTCACGACCGCCGCGCTGGGCGGTGAGATCGAACTGCCCGGGATTGACGGCGAACGCCACACCGTGCCGATCCCGGCCGGGATCCAGTCGGGCAAACAACTGCGCCGCCGCGGCGCGGGGATGCCCGTGCTGCAAGGCCGTGGCCGGGGTGACCTGGTGATGGAAATCATGGTCGAAACCCCGACCAAGCTGACCGCCCGGCAAAAGGAACTGCTGCGCGAATTGCAGGAGACCGAGACCGGTGAGGAATGCCCGGAATCGAAGGGCTTCTTCGACAAGCTCAAAGAAGCCTGGAACGACCTGACCGAATAGCGGTCAGCGGGCCAGCACCTCTGCCCTGATCCGCGGGACCAGCTGTGGATCGGCTTGCAGGCGCGGTTCCTCATCATCCAGGATCGTCAGGAAGGCCTCGCGCTTGAAGGCGGTGAGTTCTTGCGGGTCGATGCTATTTCCGGCCGGAAGCGCCGAAGCGATCAGGTCGATCATCCGTTCCGCGCCGTGCAACCGTCCCCAGAGGTAGTCGTTCTCACGATAGGCGCGGCTGAAAAAGGCCCCGAAGTTATAGAACTCCACCCCGCGCAGGGTTGCGCCTGCTCCGCCTTCGCGAATGGACCGGCAATCATTGGGCGAAATCCGGTCAACCTTGGCGGGATCAAGCTCGTTGATATTCTCCCCGCGCAGCAGCGGCAGGGTGACCGTATCGTAGAACGGAAAGCCCAGATAGGTCAGCAAGACCCGGCGGCGCAGTTCTCGGGGCAGGGGTTTCAACGCCTCAACCAACAGCGCGTCGATTTGCGGATCGAGTTCGGCCAGCGCCCGGCGTTGCGCCATGGCCGACAGCACTGCGCCCGGATCCTCAAACACCTTCCGCGCCAGGGCCGCGAAATCAGTGCCAAGGTATCCAGCGCCCTCGCGCTCGAAATAGCGGCCAAGCGCGCGATAGACGGCATCGCGGGCATCTTCGCGGGCCATGGGATGTTCGCGGTCGATGTCATCCCAGTCTTCAGACAGCCGCCGGGCCAGATGGCGCAGGCGACGGATCCGATAGCCAAGGTCATGATCGCGGAAGAACGCGACCGCTTCCATTGATGCGCCGCCCTTCATGGCGGCCAGCTGGTCAAATCCCATCGCATCAAGCCAGCCCTTCAGATGGCGTTCTATCGCCGCCGGGGTGGGGGCCACATCCGGAGCCGCTGCGTGAATCGTCTCGGCCAGGTCTTTGACGATCGCCGTGAACTTCACCTGGCCATAGCCGTGATAGGCATAGCCAGCGCCTTTGGCGGCCGCGTCCTGCGCCTTCTTGCGCCAGGATGTCAGCCGACGCTGGCTGGGCCAGTCGAACAGCAGCGTGCGGCCGAACAGGCGCTCGACCTGTTCCTCCACATCGGGACGGAGCGTCTCGACCACGCGCTTCAGCTCGTCGAGTTCTTCGGATCGCTCGGCAATCGCCTCCAGATTGTCGCGGACCGGCTGTTCGCGCGGAATGGAGGAAAGTGATCCGAAGATCACCGAGAAGAACCCCGGCGGACGCGGATCGTTTCGCCGCATCCCGCCCACCCGATCAGGGTGCGGATCGACGTAGACGAACCGGCGATCAACTTCGCGCTGCGCCGGGCGATCGCGCAGCACGCTCATCGCCTCGGCAAAGGGCGCGTTGACCAGGACCGAGCCATCGATCAGCGACACCCCATCGAGGTCACCCAATTTGCTGTGGTTGGGCATGATCCGGGTGAAGAATGCCGTGCGGCTCTGCCATTCTTCCCCGCGTTCTTCGACCAGGTTGTCGATCTCCGCAGTCTGGAGCGCAGGAAAGGCGCCCGGAAAGCTGGCCGTGGCCCGCGCTGCAAAAACCAGTTCACAGGTGGGGGCGAGGGCCTGTTTGCCGCTCTCAGGCGTTTTGCTGCGAAAGCCAATGGTCAGACGATGCTCGCTTTCCTCGGCATTGGCGGGACTGTTGAGCCGCAAGGCTTGCAAGTGCCCTTTGAAGTCGGTGGCGGTCACGAACAGGTCCAGCGGGTGGCCCGGCGGCAGCAGCGGCGTGTCGCATGGTCCACGTGCCATCGCGTCCAACGCTTCGGCCAAAAGCCGCGAGAAGCCGATGCCGGAGAAGGGCGGCTCAAACCAGCGTGAGCGGATCAGGCGGGAGAGCTTGGCGCGAACTTCTCCGCGCGTTTCGGGTGCAACGCTTTGCGATACCACATTTCCCGGCCGCGACAGCAGGAACCAGACGATCGGCATGGCCCAGAACTTGGCAAAGCGCCACCATGGCCGAGCATCCGGATCGACCAGAACGTCGACATCGGCGCGTTCCAGCCACAGGTCGGTCAGCGGTTCCAGGCTTTGCCCGGAATGGATCGCCTGGGCCAGGAAAACGCCGTTGATTCCACCGGCGCTGGCGCCAGCCACGATGTCCGGCAGGACCCGCAAGCGCAACTGCTGGTTGCGCTCTATGCTGCGCAGCATTTTCAGATAGACCGCGCCCGTTCCCTTGGGGCCTTCCTCACCGGCGATGTGCGCGCGGCTTGCCCGCGCCAGCTTCCACAGTTCCTTGGTTACGCCATGCATATAGACCGCAAGGCTGACGCCGCCGTAACAGACGAGGGCGATGCGGAGCTCTTTCTGGCGCATGGCAGTAATATAGGCACAAATTCTGGCTTGGCGACAATTAGTCGTAGCGGGATCAGGTGGACTTGCGTTCTCTCTTCGTTCCAGTTATTCGAAGCCCATGGCCAAGCCCAAACGTCGCTATATCTGCCAGGCTTGTGGCAGCGTCACTCACCGCTGGCAGGGGCAATGCGCCGATTGCGGCGAATGGAACACGCTGAGCGAAGAGGCGCCGGAAACGGTGTTCTCTGCCAAGCATGATCTTTCCGGCGGTGGCCGCAAGATTGCGTTTGAGCCGTTGGACACCCCGGGCGAAAAGCTCGTGCGGCGCAGTACCGGGATTGCGGAATTCGATCGGGCACTGGGCGGCGGTCTGGTCCCCGGTTCGGCGGTGCTGATGGGCGGCGATCCCGGCATCGGGAAATCGACCCTGTTGATCCAGGCCGCGGCGCAGATGGCCCGCGCCGGGGGCGAGGTGGTCTATATCAGCGGTGAAGAGGCCGCCGGGCAGGTGCGCCTGCGCGCCGAGCGGCTTGGCCTCGCCGATGCGCCAATCCGTCTCGCCGCAGCAACGTCGGTGCGTGATATCCTGACCACGCTGGGCGGTATGGCGCCGCCCGCTCTGTTGGTGATCGATTCGATCCAGACCATGCACTCTGATCAGATCGAAGGGGCACCCGGCACGGTCAGCCAGGTGCGCGCTTCCGCGTTCGAACTGATCCGCTTTGCCAAGGAATGCGGCGCGGCGCTGGTGCTGGTCGGGCATGTCACCAAGGATGGCTCGATCGCTGGTCCGCGCGTGCTGGAACACATGGTCGACGTGGTGATGAGCTTTGAGGGTGAGCGTAGCCACCAATACCGCATCCTGCGCAACTTGAAGAACCGATTTGGTCCGGTTGACGAGATTGGCGTGTTCGCCATGGCCGGACAGGGGCTGGAAGAGGTCGGCAATCCGTCGATGCTGTTCCTGTCGGGCCGCGAAAATGCCGTGCCGGGCAGCGCGGTCTTCCCGGCGATGGAAGGGACGCGCCCGGTGCTGGTGGAAATCCAGGCGCTGATCGTGCGGCTCGCCAGTGGAGCCACCCCGCGCCGCGCGGTCGTGGGCTGGGATAGCGGCCGGCTGGCCATGCTGCTGGCCGTGCTGGAGGCGCGCTGCGGGCTCAATTTCTCCTCGTGCGAAGTCTATCTCAACGTCGCAGGTGGCTATCGTCTTGGCGATCCGGCGGCTGACCTGGCCGTGGCCGCTGCGCTGATTTCGGCCTTGGCAGATCGTCCGCTGCCCAACGATGCCGTTTGGTTCGGAGAGGTTTCGCTGGCGGGTGAGGTGCGCCCGGTTGCCCACGGTCCGTTGCGCTTGAAGGAAGCGGCCAAGCTGGGTTTTGCCAAGGCATTCGGTCCGGGTGACGGCGCCGGAATGGCCAAGGGCCATCGTGAGATCGCGCTGCTCCGAAATCTCGTTGACCAGGTTATGGGCGGATCATAGATTCCGGGGCATGACGGGTTTCGATATCGCAGTGCTGGTCCTGGTCGGGCTTGGCGTAATTACCGGCTTTATGCGCGGATTTGTGCAAGAGATTCTGGCCCTGGCCGCATGGGTCATCGCGCTGTTCGCGATCCATAATCTGCATTCTCCCTTGTCGGCCTGGCTTGTTCCGCGGGTTGGCAATGAATCCGGGGCAAGCGTGCTGGCTTTCGCCGTGCTGCTGCTCGTGCCCTATGGCGTGGTCAAATTGGTTGCCAACCGCATGGGCGCAGCCAGCCGCGAATCCGTGCTTGGGCCGATCGACCGGTTACTGGGTCTGGGGTTCGGCGCGGTCAAAGGGATGGTGATTGCGGTATTGGGCTTTTCGGTCCTGGTGCTGGGTTACGATACTGTCTGGGGTGTGGGTGGTCGGCCGGACTGGATCACCCAGTCACGCAGCTATCCCTTCATCAACGCCAGCAGTGAGGCATTGGTCAAGATGATCGCCGAACGCCGCAAGGAAGCGGTCGAGGCTGAGGCGAACCGCCTGGGTCAGGGCAAGTCCTGATCCTTGGTCAACGGCGGCACTCTCTACACGCGTGAGGTGCTCGCGCTTGCCACGTCGCTCAGCCAGTGGCCCCATGATGCTGGCATGCCGTTCCAAGGTGCCGCAAGGTCAGCCACCTGTGGCAGCAGCCTCGCCCTTTCGCTGGCAGTGGATGGTGCAGGGCGGATCACCGGCATCGGCCTTCGGCCCCAGGCCTGCGCGATTGGCCAGGCAAGCGCTGCGCTCTTCGCACAGGGCGCGATTGGCCAGGACGCGGAAGCAATCGGAGCGCAGTTGGAGGCTATCCGGCAATGGCTGAAGAATGGCGCTGCGATGCCCGGCTGGCCGGGGCTCAGCGCCATTGCAGCGGCACGGGACTATCCGGCACGGCACGGGGCGATAACCTTGCCGTGGGAAGCGGCGCTAGTCGCGCTTTGCAGCACAGCAAAGCCCGGCTAGAGAACGCTTAACGAAATTACACAACAGGGGAAGCCATGGCTGATCAGCCCGCTCATCACGAACCATCCGCGTCTGACATGCGCCTTGTCATCGCGGCGTCTTCGGCCGGGACGGTGTTCGAATGGTATGACTTCTTCATCTACGGCGCGCTCGGGGCGATCCTTTCCAAGACCTTCTTCCCGACCGGAAACGCAACCCTGGAAATGCTGCTGTTCTGGCTGGTCTTTGCGGTTGGCTTCGGGTTCCGCCCGCTCGGCGCCGTGCTGTTCGGTTATCTGGGCGACAAGCTGGGCCGCAAGTATACCTTTCTGGTTACGGTAACCCTGATGGGGGTCGCCACGGCGGGGGTCGGCTTGATTCCGGCGGCGGCCGACATTGGCTATTGGGCCCCCGCCATCGTCATCGTGCTGCGCATCCTGCAAGGGCTGGCGCTGGGCGGTGAATATGGCGGCGCGGCGATCTATGTGGCTGAGCATTCCCCGTTCAAGCGGCGCGGCTATTTCACCAGTTACATCCAGGCCAGCGTGGTTGGCGGCTTTGTGCTGAGCCTGGTGGTCGTGCTCGGCTGCAAGGTGGTGATGAGCGATGCCACCTGGAACGAATGGGGCTGGCGCGTACCCTTCCTGCTCAGCCTGCTGCTGCTGGCCGTTTCGTTGTGGATGCGGTTCAAGCTGTCTGAAAGCCCGGTCTTCCAGGCGATGAAGGAGGCCGGTGAAACCTCGGGCAATCCCTTCGTCGAAAGCTTCACCTATCCGGGCAACAAGAAGCGGATTTTCATCGCGCTGTTCGGCATCGCCGCAGGCCTGACCGTGATCTGGTACACCGCCATGTTCTCGGGCCTTTCGTTCCTGCAGAACGCCATGCATGTCGAAAGCACTACGGCAGAGATTATCGTCGGCATTGCCGCGCTGATCGGGATGGGTTTCTACATCTATTTCGGCAGCCTCTCTGACCGTGTCGGTCGCAAGAAGCCGATTGTGATCGGCTATGCTCTGACCCTGCTGCTGCTGTTCCCGACCTTCTGGTTCATCGGTTCGGTCGCGAAGAACCCGCAACAGCACGCAGCGATAGAGTGGACGATCCGCGGCGCAGACTGCAAGTACGATCCCTTCGCGCCCAAGCAGACCACCCAGTGTGGCAAGCTGATGGGCGACTTCGCCTCTTCCGGTGTCGCCTATACGCTGGAGCAAGGCGACCAGCTTGAACTCGTGATGGGCGGCAATCAGGTGGTCGCGCTCGATGGGATCAACTGGGCCGACGCCAAGTCCCGCAAGGCCGAGATTGAGGCCCGCGCCGGCAAGACCGTGTTCAACTTTGCCAAGCACAAACCAAGCCTTGGCCAGTCTGCCCTGATCGTCGGTGCCCTGCTGGTGCTGATGGCGCTGTCTGCCGCCACCTATGGCCCTGTTGCCGCGCTGCTGGCAGAAATGTTCCCGCCCAAGGTGCGCTACAGCTCG
>JBEEIN010000285.1:0-5839 GCA_041169825.1 Pseudomonadota bacterium | reverse complement strand
ACAATCGCCCATATGCCGGCGGCTATGTGCTGGAACGCCATGCCGCCCCGGCCAGCGGATTGCATGCCCTGCAGCTCGAAATAGACCGCTCGCGCTACCTGGATGGGCGACTGACAGAGCCGGGGCCGGGATTCGCCGCAATGGTAGACCTGCTTGCCGGGCTGGTCCGCCGCCTTGCCGTCGAAGTGGCCGAGTTGGGTCAAGCCGATCCGGCCGGCTGGGCCCAGGCCGCAGAATAGCGCGCAAGAAAAAAGCCACCTCGCGACATGCACGAGGTGGCCTAGGTTCAGGGAGGAGGTGCACGGTGTGCACCACGCCCTGCCAAGCCATGAGGGCAGCCCGGCAAGACTTTATGAAGATATGCCTAGGCCGAGGCTTATGCAAGCCCCGGCGCGACAGGCTTACCGTGCGGCGGTTAGGCGGCGTTCGGTTCCAGGTCTTCGATGCTGATCGGACCCTTGCCGGCCTGCACCTGCCGGGCAAAGAGGCCGCTGATCAGATCAAGCGAGAACAGATGAGCGAAGATCAGCGCCAGCATCCCGTTCTGGTTCATCGTGCGGAGGACATCGCCACGCAGATCGCGCAGCTTTTCCTGATCGACCATGCGGAAACCACGGTAGATAAACGGTTGTTCGAACCCGGCCTGCTGGATCGAAACTTCGCCGTCCATCAGCAGATCATACTTGTTCAGTTCTTCCACGAACTGCTGGGTGCGCATCCCGGCTTCTTCAAAGCTCTTGGAGAATTCCAGCATGCCCTTGGTGACATCGCTCGGTTCGCCATCCTTGAACAGGGCTTCGCCTTCGTCGAACTCACCAATCAGATTGCTGGTCGGGTCAAAGCACAGCGAAAGCTCATCCGAGTCGGCCTGCAGCTTCGCCAGCATGAAGGGATAGCGACGCGCATAGGCCGGGATGTAGACATCGGCGTTGGTCAGCTTGCCTTCGTCATCAACGAACAGGTTCACGCCCTCGTTCAGCCCCATCAGCGCAAGCGGCACCGGTTGATCGGCCGAAGCGAAGACGATCGGGTAGAAGCGACCGGCATGGACAAATTCCTCTGCCGTCAGCGGCACGGCATGCGCGCCCACCAGCCAGGTTGCCTGATCAGTGCTGCGGGTCTTGTAATTGGCGTGATCCCGGCTGTTGAGCGGCATCAGGTCCTGATAGAACAGCGGCAGGTTGGTGGCGTTCGGCGCGCTGGCCATGCATTCTCTCCGAATTGGCGACCCGGAACGGAATGTCTCCAGGCATAAAGCCGCGCCTTTAAGCGGTGTGCGGATTCAGTGCAAGCAGCTTGCCCGGGTTCATCAACCCCTTTGGATCGAGCGCCGCCTTAACCTGGCGCAGCATGGCCAGCGCGACTGGATCGCCCAGTCGGGCCAGCTCGTCGCGCTTCATCTGGCCGATGCCGTGTTCGGCGCTGATTGAGCCATGCGCTGCCGTGACCAGATCGTGGACCCGTGCGCTGATCGCCTTGCCCTGGCCTTCTTCCCATTCGCCGCGAACCACGCCCTTGGGGGCCAGAACGTGAAAGTGAATGTTGCCGTCACCTAAATGGCCAAAGCCCAAGGCCTGTGTGCCGGGAAACTCCGCTTCAATCGCGGGGGCGGCCGTGGCGACGAAATCGGCCATGGCGGCAACCGGCACCGAAATGTCGTGCTGCATCGCCGGTCCCTTGGCGCGTTCGGCCGGCGAAACCGAGTCTCGCAGCGTCCAGAACGCCTCCGCCTGGGCCTCGTTGGCGCTCAGCACGGCATCCTCGGCCAGTCCCTGCTCAAAGGCCGATGCCAGCAAGGCTTCGGCCCGTTCGCGCAGGCTGGTGGCGTTCTCGGCATCCGCAGCCAGTTCGATCAGCGCATGCCACGCGTGGGGTTGGCCCAAGGGATTGCGCGCGTCGGGCAGGTAATCCAGCACGGCTTCCAGGCAGGCGCGTGGCATGACCTCGAACCCTTCCAACAGGCTTCCCGCCGTTGCCTCGCAATGGAGCAACAGCGTCCGCGCCGCATGGATCGATGGCAGACCAACCCAGGCAACCACCCGCTCGGCCAGCGCCGGGACCAGTTTGAGCGTTGCCCCGGTAACGATCCCCAGCGTCCCCTCGGCGCCAATGAACAGCTGCTTCAGGTCAAACCCGCGGTTGTCCTTTTTGAGCGGGGTGAGTGCCGAATAGACCGCGCCATCGGGCAGGACGGCCTCGATCCCCAGCACCAGCGCGCGCATCACCCCGTGGCGCAGCACCTGGGTGCCGCCGGCATTGGTGGAGATCAGCCCGCCGATTGTCGCCGAACCCTTGCCGCCGAGCGTCAGCGGGAAGCGCAGCCCTTGCGCCTCGGCGGCAGCGTGGAGGTTCTGGAGGACGACGCCGGCTTCGCAAGTCACCTGCCGGGCATTGGTATCGACCGCGCCAATCGCGTTCATGCGCCGCAGCGAAAGCAGGATCGCCTTGCCGGTTGCATCAGGCGTTGCGCCGCCAGACATGCTGGAATTTCCGCCCTGGGGCACGATCGGCACATTGTGGAGGGCACAGAGCCTGACCAGTTCCGCAACCTCCATCGTGCTCGCCGGAGAGGCCAGCGCCAGGGCGGCGCCGGTATAGCGGCCGCGCCAGTCGGTCAGCCACGGGGTGACGAGGTCTGCGTCGCGCGTCAGCCCGCGCGGGCCGAGCAGGGCGGCGGCTTCGGCCAGAAAAGTCTCGTGCTCAGGTGCCATGACCGCGCTATCGCATGGGGCAGGGCGGCTTTCCAGCCCCTTGCGGGCTGCTGCACTTGCAGGTTAAGCGGGGGTTCAAGCACGGGGGCTATTTCAGCGGGGCAATGCAGCGAACCACCCTTTTTCTTGCGCATCTGGCGCTGGCACTGACTGCGGGGGCAGTTGGCATGGCCGCCGCAGTTGCTGCTGAGGAAAGGCCGACCCTGCCGCATGAGGCGCCGCTGGACCAGGATAAGGCCCCGCTGGTTTCGATCCCGGCCCACCCCTTGCAGCGGCTGAGTGAGGGCGGCGAGCAGATCCTGCCGATCTTTCGCGATCAGTTCCGCCTGCCCAATCCCGAACAGGTGCGGATTGAGCAGCGCGTAACGATCCGGATCAGCCCACGGCCCGCGCCGATGCCGCTGGCTGCTTCGCTGGGCGGCGATGATAGCGATGTTCGCGCCCCGCGGGTGATCGAACGCAAAATGGGCAAATGCGTGCCGCTCAATTCGCTGCTGGGCGTGCAATCGGGTGGCGGCAACAAGCTGATGTTGTTCCTGCGCGGCCAGCGATTGGTCAGCGCGACGCTGGAAAAGGCCTGCCAGGGCCGCGATTACTATTCCGGATTCCTTGTCGCGCAGCACAGCGATGGGCAGCTTTGTGCCGATCGCGATGAACTGCTGGCCCGCAGCGGGGCCAAGTGCAAGGTCCAGGGCTATCGTGAGATCATGTTGGCTGAGGACTGATCGGGCGGATTTCTTGACTTTCGGCCTGCTATGGGCCTAGGGCGCAGGTCAGTAGCGACGTCGGCCCACAGCGGACCGGCAATCGCTCGTACTCTTCCGGATATCCCTGATTTATGCCCTTTGCCGATCTCGGCCTCTCTCCCGAACTTGTCCAGGCGGTAACCGCCAAGGGCTATGACTCGCCCACGCCGATCCAGGCCCAGGCGATCCCTTCCGTGCTGATGATGCGCGATCTGATCGCGATCGCGCAGACCGGCACCGGCAAGACCGCCAGCTTCGTGCTGCCGATGATCGACATTCTCGCCCACGGCCGCCGCCGCGCGATGATGCCGCGCAGCCTGATCCTGGAACCGACCCGCGAACTGGCCGCCCAGGTGGCCGAGAATTTTGAGGCCTATGGCAAGAACCATGACCTCAAGATGGCGCTGCTGATTGGCGGCGTGCAGATGGGCGATCAGGTCAAGGCGCTGAACGAGGGCGTCGACGTGCTGATCGCCACGCCGGGCCGCCTGATGGACCTGTTTGAGCGCGGCAAGATCCTGCTCACCGGCTGCGACATGCTGGTGATCGACGAAGCGGACCGCATGCTCGACATGGGCTTCATCCCCGATATCGAGACGATCTGTTCAAAGCTGCCGACCACGCGCCAGACCCTGCTGTTCAGCGCAACCATGCCGCCGCCGATCAAGAAGCTGGCGGACAAGTTCCTGACCAATCCGAAATCGATCGAAGTGGCCCGTCCGGCTTCGACCAATGCGAACATCGCCCAGCACAAGGTGCCGGTCGCCTCGTCGCGCAACAAGCGTGAGGTGCTGCGCCACCTGCTGCGGACCGACAATGTCGCCACGGCGATGATCTTCGCCAACCGCAAGACCACGGTGCGTGAGCTTAACAAGAGTTTGAAGAGCCACGGCTTCTCATCGGGTGAAATCCATGGCGACATGGACCAGTCGGCCCGCATTGCAGAGCTTGACCGGTTCAAGGACGGCTCGATCAATATCCTCTGCTGTTCCGATGTCGCCGCCCGCGGGCTCGATGTGAAGGGCGTGAGCCACGTCTTCAACTTCGACACGCCCTGGCACCCGGATGATTACGTCCACCGCATCGGCCGCACCGGCCGCGCGGGGGCCACGGGCCGCGCCTTCACGCTGGTCGCTCCCGAAGACGCCGAAGCGATCGAGAATGTCGAAAAGCTGACCGGCATGAAGATCCCGGTCTTCACCGTCGAAACCGGCAAGGCTGCTGACAAGCCGGAGCGCGCCCCGCGCGCGCGCAAGGCCCGCGAAGACCAGCCCGAGCCCGCCGCTCAGCCTGCGCGTGAGGAGCGCCCCCGCGAAGAGCAGCCGCGCGCTGAACGCGCTGCCCGCAGCGAAAAGCCGCGGCGTGAGGAACGCCCCCGCCGCGAAGAGCGGGACCCGCCCAGCGAACCGGGCGAGTGGAATGGCCCGATCCCGGGCTTCCTGGGGATTTCGGCGCTTTAGTCCGCCAGCTTGACGAAGCTGTCGATCACGCGCTTCGGGCCAGCCGCCTCGAAGTCGATCTCCAGCTTGTTGCCTTCCTGCGCGGTGACCGTGCCGTATCCGAACTTGTCGTGGAACACCCGCGCGCCCAGCGCAATGTCGCTGCGCGGCTTGGCCGCAAAGCTCGCCGCGCTGCGGGTCGCTTCGGGCAGGCGGCGCGGGGTGGGGTCATAACTTTGCGCCGCCGCGCGCTGCCAACCGGGCCCCCGTGACTGGCCGCGGGCGGCACTATCCCGTGCTACATGGGCAAAGGGATCGTCACGCTCGCTCCATTGTGCCCGCCACAGCGAGGCGCCGCCTGACAGGCTGGATTCCTGCTCAATGTGGGCCTCGGGCAATTCGCTGATAAAGCGGCTGGGGATCGAACTGGTCCACTGGCCATAAATGCGGCGGTTGGCGGCATGGAGGATCGTGCAGCGCCGCCGGGCGCGGGTGATGGCCACATAGGCCAGGCGGCGTTCCTCCTCCAGGCTCGCCAGCCCGCCTTCATCGAGCGAACGCTGGCTGGGGAATACGCCTTCCTCCCAGCCGGGCAGGAACACGTTATCGAACTCCAGCCCCTTGGCGCCGTGCATGGTCATGATCGTAACCTTTTCGGCATCATCGGCGGCTTCGTTGTCCATCACCAGGCTGACATGCTCCAGGAAATCGCCGAGCGTTTCGTATTCCTCCATCGCCCGCGCCAGCTCGACCAGGTTTTCCAGCCGCCCCGCGCTCTCGGCGGTCTTTTCGGCCTGCAGCGCGGCGGTATAGCCGCTTTCGTCCAGCAGGGTGCGGACCAGTTCAGCCGGGGCCGTGGTCTTCGCCAAGTCCCGCCAGCGGGCAATATCGCGCATGAAGGACAGCAGCGTATTGCGCGCGCGCGCGGGCAGTTCGTCGGTAT
>JBEEIN010000284.1:0-2999 GCA_041169825.1 Pseudomonadota bacterium | reverse complement strand
TCAAGGCCGCGCTTGGTTCGTTCGACCGCGTCGAACGGATCGTCAAGCTGGGTGGCTTCGTCAATTGCACCGGCGATTTCACCGACCAGCCCAAGGTCGTGAATGGAGCCTCCGAACTGATGGTCGCGGTATTTGGCGAAGCGGGCAAGCACGCCCGCGCCGCTGTCGGCGTACCGGCGCTGCCGCTGGGCTGCGCGGTTGAAGTGGATGCTATCGTTGCCCTTCGCGGCGATTGATAACTGGCTCAGCCCGCCGCCCCCCCCGGCCAAGGTAAGCTGGCTGGGGCAGTGGGCCTATGCCCATCGCGGGCTGCACGGCGCAGGTGTGCCGGAAAATTCCCCCACCGCTTTTGCCGCAGCCATGGCGCGCGGGATGGGAATTGAGTGCGATGTTCAGCGATCAGGCGATAGCCAGGCCATGGTATTCCACGATGCCACGCTTGAGCGCCTTACTGCACAACAGGGTCGGCTGACCGAACGCAGTGCCGAGGAGCTTGGCCGGATCCCTTTGACCGGTGGCAGCGACACGATCCCCACCTTGCAGCAAATGCTGGATCAGGTGGCTGGCAAGGTGCCGCTGCTGATTGAGATCAAGTCGCCCAAAGACAGCGCGCGCGCAATTCCCGGGCTGTGCCTGGCAGTCCGCAGGGTCCTTGAAGGGTATGGCGGCAAGCACGCGATCATGAGCTTTGATCCCCGGATCGTCCGCTGGTTTGCGCACCATTCGCCACTGACTGTCCGCGGTCTGGTTGTCACCGAGGAGAATGACCGGGGACTGGCCGGTACCGTCCGTCGTCACCTCTCGGTCTGGCACGCTAAGCCGGATTTTCTGGCCTACGATGTGCGCGACCTGCCCAGCCGCTTTGCCGCGGCACAGCGCCAGCGCGGCCTGCCCCTTACCACTTGGACAGTTCGCACCCTTGAAACCCGCGAAAGGGCCGCCGCCCATGCCGACGCCCCGATCGCGGAGGGCGCCGGCGTCGCGTGAGCATGGAATTCGAAGCCCGGATTGCCCGCGCGGTTGGTGAGCTGCCGGCGGATCAATGGGATGCTCTGGCGGGTGCCAATCCCTTCCTCTCCCATGCCTTTCTGACGGCGCTGGAAGATTCCGGCTCGGTCGGTCCGGGCAGCGGCTGGGACGCGGTGCCGATCACCATCGCCGGAACCGACGGCACGATCGCGGCAGCGCTGCCAGCCTACCTTAAAGCGCACAGCCAGGGCGAATATGTCTTCGACCACGCCTGGGCTGATGCCTGGCACCGCGCCGGGGGCAGTTACTATCCAAAGATGCAGATCGCTGTGCCATTCACGCCGGCGACCGGGCCGCGACTCTTGCTGGCCGATCCGGCACTGGCCGCGCCCTTGCTGCGGGCGGCAGAGCAGGTCTGCGAAGAGAATGGCCTGTCCTCCGCTCACGCCACCTTTATCGCGCCAGATCAGGTCCCGCTGTTCGAAGCGGCTGGCTGGCTTCTGCGCAGCGATATCCAGTTCCATTGGGAAAATCGGGCTTATGCCAGTTTCGATGATTTCCTGGCCGCACTGTCCAGCCGCAAGCGCAAGGATATCCGCAAGGAGCGTGCTGCGGCGCAAGAGGGGGTGGAAATCCGGCATCTCACCGGGGCGGCAATCCTGCCGGAACACTGGGACGCCTTTTGGAACTTCTATCAGGACACGGGCGCGCGCAAATGGGGCAGGCCCTACCTGACCCGCGAAGCCTTCACCCTGCTGGGTGAGCGGATGGCTGAGCGGATCCTGCTGGTCATGGCGTTCATTGGCGAAACGCCGGTTGCGGGTGCACTGAACTTTATCGGCCGGGATGTGCTTTATGGGCGGTATTGGGGGGCCGTGCTGGACAAGCCGTTCCTGCATTTCGAGCTGTGCTATTATCAGGCGATCGATGCCGCGATCGCGCTTGGCCTCAAGCGGGTAGAGGCAGGGGCCCAGGGCGGCCATAAGCTGGCGCGGGGCTATGAGCCAGTCGAAACCTGGTCAGCCCACTATATCGTGCATCCCAGCTTCCGCACCGCCGTAGCGGACTTTCTGGAACGCGAGCGTCAGGGTGTGGCGCAAGA
Organism: Pseudomonadota bacterium; assembly: GCA_041169825.1. GTDB lineage: Bacteria > Pseudomonadota > Alphaproteobacteria > Sphingomonadales > Sphingomonadaceae > Novosphingobium. The sequence goes on along the minus strand of JBEEIN010000284.1, from coordinate 928 downwards.
CCGGCTCTATCTTGCCGAACGCGCACCCTTCAAGAAGGAATAGAGTTCACGCCACCTTGCGTGCGGTCGCCGAAAGCCACTCACGAGCCCGGCGCTGGGCTTCGGCGATTTCCCGTGCGGTCATTTCTTCGGAAATGTCGGCGCGGCACATGGCCGCCTCAGCATGGCCCGAGGCAGCGGCAAGGTTGAACCACTTGTGGGCTTCAATCAGATCGCAATCGGCGCCGTGGCTGCCGGTCGAATAGGCAACCCCCAGATCATAATAGGCGCTGACATCGCCCTGGGCGGCAGCCGCAAGGCAGCTAGCCACCAACAAGTCTGCGTTCGTAGTTTCAACAGCTTCTGCTGTCCCGAAGGCAGCGGCATGGATCCAGTTGGCGCTCATCTCTTTGACCCCTGTTTTGTGCCGGACAATGGCTCCGGCTGACCGGGCAACTCTTGCGGATCGTGGTCAACAAAAGGTTAACAGGCGAAAAAGTCTTTTTGCCAACCGCGGGATGGCCGGTGAGGGGATGGTTCTGGCGACTGTCCCCCACGCAACCGTGGGGCTGCTTTGCCGCTTGTGTGCGATCATGGCCGCCACTATAGGCCCGGCACACGCCGGCGTCGGTTGCCCACGGGAAAACCCGGGGCGGCGGGGACCTCGCTGGGTTCGGCTGGTGGCTAGTGGAGAGTGTATGGCGACGATTCTCGGCGATGAAATTGACGTTCTTGCCAAGGCTAAGCGGGCCATCGCGGGCGATTACATGCCCAGCGACACCGAAGAATACATGTGCGAAGCCCAGCTCGATTATTACCGGCGGCTTCTGCTTGAATGGAAAAAGCTGATCCTTTCGGCAGCGCAGGATACGCTCCAGCAGCTCCAGGACGGCCCAATCCGCGAACCCGACCTGAATGACCGCGCTTCCAGCGAAACCGACTGGGGGAT
>JBEEIN010000283.1:0-2510 GCA_041169825.1 Pseudomonadota bacterium | reverse complement strand
GCAGATCCTGGCCGCCCAGCGCGCCGAATTCAGCATAGAGCCACGATTGATTGGCTCGCACAATGAAGTGCTCGATGCCATGCACCCCCAGTCCAACCAGGGTGTCTGCGCCGATGCGATTGCCGCAATCGAGGGGATCGGTCGGGAAGCACTCGACGCGCTTGCGCTGGAGAGTCAGCGCCGAGCAGATCGTGCGATCCGCGAAGGGCGGTTTGACCGTTCGGTGGTTCCGGTTTACAATCCAAATGGTTCGCTTGCGCTCGACCATGAGGAGTTTCCGCGCCCGGAAACTACCGCCGAAGGGCTGGCATCGCTCAAGCCTTCTTTCCAGATCATCGCTGACGTCGATCTTGGCAACGGACGGACTTGGCGCAAGCAGATCCAGCGGGTCTATAATGACCTTCAGTTCGAAGCCGTACACCATCCCGGCAACAGCTCGGGCGTGGTCGACGGTGCCGGTGCCGTCCTGCTGACCAGCAAGGACTATGCCGAGAAGCATGGACTCAAGCCGCGCGCGCGCATCGTGGCCTATGCCAATCTGGGCGACTGCCCAACGCTGATGCTCAATGCTCCAGTCCCGGCCGCCCGCAAAGTGCTGCAGAAGGCCGGCCTGGCCGTGGATGACATCGACCTGTGGGAGATCAACGAAGCCTTCGCGGTAGTAGCCGAAAAGTTCATCCGAGACCTCAAGCTTGACCGCGAGAAGGTGAACGTCAACGGCGGCTCGATCGCGCTGGGGCACCCGATTGGGGCGACAGGCGCGATGCTGATCGGTACCATACTCCACGAACTGGAACGCACGGATGGCCGCTATGGCCTAGTCACGATGTGCGCCGGTGGCGGCATGGCCCCGGCGATCATCATCGAGCGGATGGCTCAGGCCTAACGCCGATCACGTTTAGAGCCCGTCCTGTACAGGGCAGGCTCTAAAGCCTTGGCAAGTCTTTCAGCGCACGGCTTGTGTCGGCAAGGTCTTCGGGCGCGATTATCGCACCTTTCTCGATCAGTTGGCGAGCCTGAACATAGTCCCTGGTCGCGTTGATCGCATCGATCGCGATCAGACGCCCGGCCTTGAGGTAGATCACCGAAAAGCTGCGCGCTGCCCGATCGCCGCGCAGGATGGCAACGTCATGTCCTGACGAAATCCCCACGGTCTGCAGCTTCAGATCATACTGGTTCGACCAGAACCATGGCGTTGCTGAATAGGCTTGTGGTTCACCCAAGATAGCCTTGACAGCACAAATAGCCTGGTCGTTCGCATTCTGGACGCTTTCGACCCGCAGCACAGCGCCGTCGGCGAAGTGGTTGGCCTGTGCAGCGCAATCGCCAATGGCGTAGATTAGATCGTCGCTGGTGCGGCAGAAGGCATCGACCTCAACACCATTCCCACCCTTGATTCCCGCGGCCAGCAAAGGCTCCACCGAAGGGATAATTCCGATCCCGACAATTACCATCTGGCATTCGATCAGGCTGCCATCTTCGAGACGCACGCCGCTCACTCGTTCCGTGCCTTCGATCGAACGCAAGGCGGCGGACGTCCTGAGATCGACGCCATGCGCACGGTGATCGGCTTCGTAGAACGACGACACATATTCACCAGCCACCCGGGCGAGCACACGCGGCAAAGCCTCGAGGAGCGTTACCTCCTTGCCAAGCTTCCTTAGTACGGCCGCAGCCTCAAGTCCGATGTAACCGCCACCCACGATCACTGCGCGGCTTACGCCTGACAATTGGCCGAGGATAGCATTGGCATCGCCCCGCGTCCGGACAACCTGAACCCCTTCCAGATCCGCGCCCGGGCAAGTCAGTCGGCGCGGCACCCCGCCAGCTGCCCAGATCAGCTTGCCATATCCCAGGCAGCTGCCATCGCGCGTGGTTACTTGCCGCGCCGCACGATCGACCGCAGTCACTTCAAGTCCGAGCAGCAATGCGATGGCCTTGTCCTGCCAGAACGCAGCAGGGCGAATCAGCAGGCGCTCCCACTCCTTGTGGCCAAGCATGTATTCCTTGGAAAGCGGTGGCCTTTCATAGGGCAGCTCGTTCTCGCGCCCTACGATGGCGACAGTACCCGCAAACCCCTGCTGGCGCAGCTGGATCGCCGCATAGGCACCGCCTTGGCCACCCCCCACGATCAGGACATCGAAGTGTTGCATGTGCTTCCTCACGTTGGCGAAGGCTCAAACCGACGCTCGGGCAGGCCAACTAGGATCTTTGTCTTGCGTGCCACCAACGAAAGGTGAGCCATGCAATCAGCGGAAGGGCGATGCTGCCTGTTATGGCGAGCAGTCCGGATTGGTCGGCCAAGGCAGCAGACCCGATGGCGGCAAAGACCAGCGCGACCGACAAATTGCCAAGCGTGGTAATGATCAGAAACTGTCCCAGCCGCATTCCGGCCATGCCGGATGCAATCGTGGCGAGTTCGGCAAAGACTGGCACTGGCCTCGAGAAGATCAGGACCAGCGGCCCCAAGCCACTGGCAAACTTGTGCGCCCGGATCAGCTCCTGTTCGC
>JBEEIN010000282.1:0-2847 GCA_041169825.1 Pseudomonadota bacterium | reverse complement strand
AGGCCAATCGGCGTGCCATCGGCATCGCGCGAGGTGATGATCGTGATGCCCGTGGCGAAGCAGCCCATGGCATCGCGTAGGGTGCGGGCATCCGAGCCGGCACGGAATTCGGTCGCCGCGCGGGGCTGCTTGCGCTCCAGGAAATCGAGGAGGTGGGAGAGGAAGGCCTCGGTCCGGTCGGTCACGACCAGCAGGTCGGCATCGGCCACTTCGACGCTTTCGGCATTGGGCAGCGCCGCATCGAAAGCGGCGCTGGCGGGCGAGCGATCCATCCACGGCAGCCCGCCGCGCACCACCAGGGTCGGCAGGTTGAGCCTGGGTGCGGCTTCGGCCAGCCGGGTTTCGAGATCGTCGAGATCGATCTGGCCAAGGACGCGCTCGTCCCACAGCTTCTGGTCATGGCCGCGCAGTTCAGCCAGCCGTTCGGCAATCTTCGCAGCAAGGCCCGGATCGCGCCGGGCCGGCATATCGACCAGCACCAGCCCCGCCGCCAGGTTTGCCGCATCGGTCGCCAGCGCCACAGTTGCAACCCAGCCGCTGCTGGTGGAGGTTACCACCACCGGGCGGGTGCCAAGCTGGGCCAGCACGGCGCGCAGGTCTTCGATATGGGATTCCAGGTCATAGCGACCGCTTTCGGGCCATTCGCTGCCACCGTGGCCGCGCAGATCGAGCGAGACGACGCGGCGCCCGGCCTGGACCAGCGCATCGGCGACCGTGTGCCATTCGCCGCGAGTTTGCCCGGCGCCGTGGACCAGCAGGATGGTCGGATCGTTCTCATCCCCGATCGCCTCGGCTTCAAGCCGGACGCCGCCGAAGGCCTTGAAGGTGAGGATGGTCATGGCGGATCTCCGGTTGAACTGTGCCCTTGCTGGACAGGAGGGGCGGTCAGGCTCCGATGCCGCGCGCCCTGCGCCGGGGCAACCCCGCACATGGTCGGGCTGACCTTTATCTCTGTCCAGCGGTGGACATATGCCCGCAATTCTCGACAAGGACAATGCCCGAAGGCTATCCCGCGACAAAACACGAGGAGCATGAGGCATGACCACCGTCCCCCAGTTTGACCTGACCGGCCGCGTGGCGCTGGTTACCGGCGCTTCATCGGGCTTTGGCGCGCACTTCTCGCGCCTGCTGGCGGCGGCGGGTGCGGCGGTGGTGATGGGCGCACGGCGGGCAGACCGACTGGCGGCGCTCGAGGCGGAAATCCGTGCCGAAGGCGGCAAGGCGCTGGCGGTCTCGCTCGACGTGGCCGACGAAGCCGCGACGATCGCCGCTTATGACGCGGCTGAGGCTGCGTTCGGCACGGTCGATACGATCGTGGCCAATGCCGGGATCGCCGACGATCAGCTGGCGTTGAAGGTCGACATGGATTCGTTTGACCGGGTGATCGCCACCAACCTGCGCGGGCCGTTCCTGACCGTGCGCGAAGGGGCCAAGCGGCTGATCGCAGCGGGCAGCCAGGACAAGGAAAACGGCCGCGTGGTGATCATCGGCTCGATCACGTCGAAGAAGGCCTTCCCCGGCTCAACCCCCTATTCCGCGACCAAGGCGGGCGTGACCCAGATGGCCCGGCTGATGGCGCGCGAGTGGGCGCGCAAGGGGATCAACGTCAACGTGATCGAACCGGGCTATTTCCCGACCGAGATCACCGGCGAGCTGATGGAAAGCGAGCTGGGCGATGCCCTGCTCAAGACCTTCGCCCGCCGCCGCTGGTGCGAAATTCCGGCGATGGACGTGCCGCTGCTCTACCTCTGTTCCGACCTGTCGCGTTACGTCACAGGCAGCACGATCACCGTCGACGACGGGCAGTTGCTCTAAAGCTTCGCCAGCGCCGAAAAGACCGGCTGGACCCACTCCTGCCGGCAGATCAGCAGATCGGGCAGATAGGGATCGGCCTGGTTGTATACCAGCGGGCTGCCATCGAGCCGCGAGACATGGAGGCCATGCGCCGCAGCCACGGCCGCGGGGGCGCAGTTGTCCCACTCATACTGCCCGCCGCTGTGGAGGTAGATCTCGGCCTGCCCCAGGACCACGGCCATCGCCTTGGCCCCGGCGCTGCCCATCGGCACGAGTTCGGCCCCCAGCATCTCGGCCACAGCGAGCGCCTCTCGCGGCGGACGGGTGCGGCTGACCAGCATGCGCGGCGGGTCCTGGACCGGCGGCAGGGGCTGCGGATTGCCGCTTGACAGCGTCACCCCCTGCCCCGGTAGCGCCACGGCTCCAACGCTAGCGATCCCATCGATCGCCAGCGCGACATGGACGGCCCAGTCACTGCGGTTCTCGCCATATTCACGCGTGCCGTCGAGCGGATCGACGATCCAGACGCGCGACTTGTCGAGCCGGGCGGCGTTGTCCTTTTCCTCTTCAGAGAGCAGCCCATCATCAGGCCGCTCGCGCCGCAGCGCCTCGACCAGCAAGCTATTGGCCAGCCGGTCGCCCTCGGCGCCGATCCGCAGGCCGAGCTCAGCGCGGTCGAGCCCGAGCAGCAATTCGCCGGCCTGGGTGGCGAGCAAGGTGGCGAGTTCAGCGTCGGTCATAATACTGCTTATCGCCCGTGTCCGTCATGCTGAACTTGTTTCAGCATCCATGCTGCCCCGCACCCACTGCTTTCAGTATTGGCAAGAACGCCGGTAAGGCGCTTGATCAAGGGAACCAGACCAAGCCGCGGAGTAGACCCTGAAACAAGTTCAGGGTGACGGTTTGAAGGAAGGGATGCGTCGGTCATTTGAGCGGCATGATCGCGCGGATGATGGCATCCGCCGCCTCATCAACGGTCATCTCCACCGTATTCACGCGGATCTCCGGGTGCTCGGGCGGCTCGTAGGGGCTGTCGACCCCGGTGAAGTTCTT
>JBEEIN010000281.1:0-6324 GCA_041169825.1 Pseudomonadota bacterium | reverse complement strand
TGGTGGCCGGGATTTCGCCATGGAATTTCCCGGTTGTGCTTTCGATTTGGAAGATCGCGCCGGCCCTGCTGGCCGGCAACACGCTGGTACTCAAGCCTTCACCGTTCACGCCGATGACCGTCCTGCGGATCGGCGAACTGGTGCGGGACTTCGTGCCTGCCGGGGTGCTCAACATCGTCACCGGTGGCGACGCGCTGGGGCCGCTGATGACCGCGCACCCGGGTTTCGACAAGGTCAGCTTTACCGGCTCGACCGCGACCGGGCGCAGGGTAATGGAAAACGCGGCGTCGACGCTCAAGCGGCTGACGCTCGAACTGGGCGGCAACGATGCGGCGATTGTCATGCCGGACGTCAACGTTCCTGAAACGGCAGAAAAGCTCTTTTGGTCGGCCTTCACCAATAGCGGACAGGTCTGCGTCGCCACCAAGCGGGCCTATGTCCACAATGACATCTACGAAGCGTTCCGCGACGAGCTGGCGAAGTTGGCGCAGGCCGTGCCAATGGGCGACGGCAGCCAGCAGGGTACTGCGCTCGGACCGATCCAGAACAAGCCGCAGTATGACCGCGTCAAGGGCCTGCTCGCCGATTGCGAGGCCAACGGGCACACACTGCTGCAAGGCCAAGCGCCCGAAGGCGAGGGATTGTTCGTGCCAGTCACCTTGGTCGACAATCCGCCCGAGGACAGCCGCATCGTCCAGGAGGAGCAGTTCGGCCCCATCCTGCCGCTGATGCGCTTCACCGACGTGGAAGATGCGATTGCCAAGGCCAACGATACCGACATGGGGCTGGCCGGAACGGTCTGGTCCGCCGACACCGCGACCGCCATGCGGATCGCTGAACGGATGGATACAGGTAACGTCTGGATCAACGAGGGGCTCGCCCTGTCACCCTTCGCGGCCTTCGGCGGACGCAAGCAATCGGGCATGGGGGCCGAAAACGGGATCGAGGGTTTGATGGCCTATACTGAGCCCAAGACCTATCTAATAGCGGGGTAATCCGGCCCAAATTCTAATGCGGCGCAAGGTGCAATCTGGCGTGCTGGTGGGAGAGGCAAATCCTGCCCCGACGGGAGGGTATTTCCGCCAACGCGGTCCATTCGCGAACCAGGCCGTTAAAGGCCAGACAGCGAGCATCTTGATCCCGTGTGTCTGTACGCGAATTCCCGTTATGGTGTAGCGGGAATTAGGCCGGCCCAGTGACGGACTTCAGCCAGTCTGAGCGCGGATCGGAGCCGAGAAACGTCCAAGAATTGCGATTTTCCCGTTATTTTCCCGCTTTAACGGGAATTGCCCGTCAGAGCGTGGCCCCCTTCCCACTGCGTCGCGCACCAATCATTCCGGAAGAGCCCCATTCTCCAAGGTGTCCGACCAAGGAGAGGACGGTGGCGGTGCAGGCTTGTTAAGCTTTGGGCGCGGCCTGCCAGGCGATCAATCGTTCAGCCAATCGGCGATGATCTGGCCCTGGTGCCCATCTGGTGCCAGTGTGACACGCAGGGCTTCCAGCAAGGGCGGCAGCGCCTGGGTGAAGGCATAGGGCGGATTGATGATGAACAGGCCGGCGCCGTTGTAGAGGCCCGGTTGATCGCTATCGTAAAGCCAATGCTCCACGCACAGGAATTTCGGCAGGCCGAGCCTGCGCAACTGCTCTTTCCAGCGCTCATGGGTGGCGCGGTCCTTTAACGGGTACCAGATCACCGTCACGCCATGCGCCCATTTGCGATGCGCAGCAGCAAGGGTTGCCACAATCCGCGCGCGCTCGTCAGTCTGCTCGTAAGGCGGATCGACCACCACCACCCCCCGGGGAGTTCGGGTGGGCAGCATCGCCAGCCAGAATTCATAGGCATCGCGCTGATGCACAGCGGCAGCGGTACCGCGCATCACACGGCGCAGGGCCTGGACGTCTTCGGGGTGCTTCTCGTTCAGGATCAGGGCATCCTGCGGGCGCAGCAGCTGGGCGAGCAGGCGGGGCGAGCCGGGGTAGAGCCGCGGCGCAGCCACCGTATGATCCCCGTCATTCACCGCTGCAACGGCGGCATGATAGTCAGTCAACAGGGGGTGCGGATCGGCAAAGGCGCGCAGCACGCCCTCCGTTGCCTCGCCGGTGCGCTGGGCATCGGCGCCGCCAAGGTCATAAAGTCCGCAGCCGGCGTGCGTGTCGATCAAGGTCAACGCCGTCTGCTTTTGTTGCAAGGCGCGCACCAGGGCGATCAGCAGGCTGTGCTTCACGACATCGGCGCTATTGCCGGCATGGAAGGAGTGGCGATAATTCATTCTGTCTCAAAGCCGTGACGATTTGCGGTCTAAAGCCCGCGCCTGCCCGTGTCATCCTCTGGCTGGGTCGGCGCCGGTTGGCGCGGCTCTTGTCGCTGAGCGCGATTTTCCGCTTCACGGTCAATCTGCGCCGCCTTGGCCTTTAGCTGCTGCTCGACCGCGGCATAGCGCTGATCAAAGCTGGGTTCGCGGCTGCAACCGGCCAACAGCAAGGCCAAAATGAGGGCTGTGCGCATCAGTACCGCTTCTTGTAACGCAGGTTGATATTGGTCACCCCAGCCCCGCCGGTCTGACTGAGGATCGAAAGCGTGCGGCTGAGTCCGACTTCCATCTGCGTCGCCGTATAGCCGCGGGCATCGGTGATGACCTCAAGGTAGATGTTGTTCGAGATATAGCGGCCGGCGGCAAGCGCGGTGCCGCGGCCCGCCGCCTCATCGGGCGCGAGGATGCTTAGCCGCGATACGCCGGTGGCCGCCCGCAACCTGCCCAGCGGATTGAAGCCACCGCCGGTTGAACGCAGGCTGTTCAGCGAGGCTGCCAGTTGGACCGCCTGCAGAGGTGCAAGCTGGCCAACCGAGTTACCGAACAGGATGCGTGAGAGGATCTCGTCCGCGGGCAGTGCCGGGGTTGAAGCGAAGGCGATCTGGGGGCTCAGCGCCCGCCCGGTCACATTGATGCCGACGGCGATATCGTCAATTTCCTCGCTCGCGCTGAGGACAATCTGCGGGTTGTTCACGGCACCGCCGGTGAACAATAACCGTCCGTCCTGAAGCTCGAATTGTCGCCCGGCAAAACCCAGTTTGCCGCGCACGAGGTTAATGTCACCAGTGACCAGCGGCGCCGCGCTGGTTCCGACGACGCGCAGATCTGCGCTCCATTCGCTATCAAGCCCCATGCCGGTGACAAACAACTGGTTTGGTGCCGTCAATTGCACATCCAGTCGCAGGCTGCGGAACAGGCCGGGCGGGGGTGGTGCCGGTTCGTTGCCCGTCACGCGCGGAATGCCGCGCGACGGCTTGAACCGGACCCCGGTCAATTCCGGCACTTCGGCGGCACCCTGGCGGACCAGTTCATAACGGGTTTCGGGCAAGAGTAGTTTGCCAGACAGCAGTGCTGCCTCACCAGAGGTTTTGCGCAGGCGGAGTTGCCCGGTGGCGGCTGAGGACAGGGCATCGCTGCGGGCCAACCGGGCATTATCCAGATCAAACGAAAGATCCATGGGATACCCGCTTTCAGCGGCTAAGCTTAGGTACCCGCGCCCGGCAACGGTGCCCGAGCCGGCCTTGGCGGAAAGGCTTGAGAATTCGATCCGGTCCCCGTTCAGCCGCCCGGCAACGCCCAAGTTGGTCAGGCGCGTGCCAAAGGTCTGGTTGTCATAGGTCAGGTTGTCACCGCGGACGATCCCGGCCAGTTGCGGTGCGCGCAATCGGCCCGAAAAATCGGCACGGACAGTGATCGCGCCTGATAGATTCTGGTCCGGCTGGCCGACGAAAGACCATAGCGTGTCAGCCGGGCCATTGTAGCGGATGCCCCCGCTAAGCTGGCCGCCCCGGATGCGATCGGCAAGATCACCCGACGCTAGCGGTGTCAGCGCGGCGTTCAGCCGGCCGATAATCGCGCCGCGTTCCCGGATCACGGCACGTAGTCCCGCTTTGGCGGGATCGAGTTCGCCCGCAAGGTTGATATCGACCGGCTGGCTAACTGCCGCGGCGGTGCTGCGAGAGAAACCGTTGATTGTCAGCCGGGCCTCGGCGCGGGGGAACTCACCCAGCCCGGCCTGTTCAAAATCAAGGCTGCCGGTGGCCTTGCCGCCAATGCCATAGCCCGGGACGAAGGCATTGAGCAGCGACACGTCGAGCCGGTCCATGCGGCTTTCGATCCGCAGGCCAGACCCGTAACGCCCCGCCAACCGAACCGATCCCTGGCCGAAATCGATCCGCGTCGGCAGCAATTCATAGCCGCCCTGCCCCGGAACAATGCGGGCGGGTGTCGCCGTGGCAAAAGCAACCCCGCGCACCCGGCCCTGAAGCGAGGCCCGCCAAAGTGCGGGTTCGAGTAGCGCATTTCCGGCAAGGCGGAACGGCGCGCCGCTGACGCCTTCGGCCAGGAACCGGGCCTGCCCTCGACCCGCGCGATAGGCCACCTGCGCCCGCGCCGCAGCCAGATCTAGATTGCGCAACCGCATCTCTGCCAATTGGACATCGGCAGTGACTTCTGGCTGGTCATAAAGAACCACCCGGGCATCAACGATCCCCCGCCCGACTGCGAGCCGGGCTGGGCCGGGCAAGACGGTATCCTGCGCGCGCGCGGCAATGCGCATCTCCTGGTATTGCCCAGCGGCGGCCAGACGAACCGTGCCGGTCAGCCCCTGACCGTCAGCGGCCAGCGTGCCAGCATAAGGCCCGGCGGCGGTCTGTTCGATCCGTCCAGAAAAACTGATACCCGACAGATCGCCGCGGTTGATCTGGAACGCATTCTGCGCCCCACGGATCAGGCTGACATCTGCACTGAGCGGGCCGAGGTCCGTATCCCCCCTGGCATTGAACCGGAACGCGCCATTACTGCCAACGATCTCTGCCCGGAGATTGGCAAGGCCGATCCCCAAGCCAGGACTGCCCGCCAGCAGAATGGCCCGCGGGCTGGCCAATGTTCCGGTCAATTCCAGCGCGAGCGGGCCGTAACGCGTGGAGCGCCCGTTCGCCGTCAGCGTCAGTGCCCCGCCCGGCACATAGCTGCCCCGCCCATCGAACACCTGCAATTGCGGCGCGGCGAGTTTCAGGCCAGCGAACCGCACTACCCCGTCGGGACCATAGGCGATCTGGCTGGAGCCGGACGCCGACCCGCCAAGGAAGTCCCGCACGGTCGGGTTGACCAGATTGGTAGAGCGCGCGCGGATGGTGCCTGTCAGGGCAAAGCCCTGCCCGGTTCGCTTGAGATCCGCCATGGTCGTGACGGCGAAGGTGCCGACGCTATCAACGGTATAATTGTTGATCCGTCCCTCGAAAGCGCCGGTGTAGAAGCCGCGGCCCATATCGGCGAGGACGATCGCCTTGGCATCGATCCGGTCTGACCGCAGCTTCAGATTGTCCGACAGCAGCCGCGCCCCGGCCAGTGCAAGGTCACCATCGATCCGGACATTGGTGAGTGCGCCGCCCGCCACGCCATCCAGCCCGGTGATGCGAGCAATCCGCGCAGCGACCGGCACGACCACCTGGTCAGCGCGAACTTGGGCCCGGCCGCTGGCATCGAGGTTCTCAAACACGACATCGTTGATGGCCAAGGCCCCGGCCCTCAGGCGGTACCGAACTTGCGGGGCCTTGAAGGGCCCATCCAGTTCCAGTTCGGCGCGTAGCGCGCGTCCCGCCAGGTTTGGCGCAAGCGCAGCCGGCCGTTGCAGCGCAATGTCGAGCTTGAGCGGGGCAAAGCGGTTATCGCCCAGGTCGATTGTCCCGCTCGGAATGATCGCCAGCGCATCCGACCGCAACGAGCCGCCCAACTCGGCACGGCGCTGGTTGAGCCGGGCGGTCAGATCAATCTGGGTTGTCCGGTCCAGCAGCGCCTCTGGAATTCCGCCAAGCAGGCGGCCAATTTCTGCCGGCCCCTTGACGGCAAAAGTGCCATTGCGCGCCGTCAGGCGCAATCGGGCGATCGACAATCCCGAGCGGCTGCCCACCAGCATGCCGTCCCATTTCGCCCAATCGCCCGCCCCATTCAGCTTGAACGATAGCGGCGCTTTGATCCGCGTCAGCGCGGCAAACACCCCGCCCTCGGGCGCATCCACCGCCAGTTTGAGGGCCAGCCGGTTCTTTTCCGGCACAGCGTCGAGCACCAGGTCAAGGCGGTCTCCTCCCTGCCCGCCCGGCGCAGCAAGTGTCAGGGCCTGCGCCGTAACTTGCGCCCGACGATTAGCGATATGGGCCGTGCCGGTCAGCAGTAAATCGCGCCGCGTGCCCGCGACCGCAGGTTCCGCAACCAGCCGATCGATCCGCAGCTGCCCGATATCGATATCAAGGTCGGGCAGCAGCGGCGCATCCGGATCGGTCACCTTAAAGGC
>JBEEIN010000280.1:0-5309 GCA_041169825.1 Pseudomonadota bacterium | reverse complement strand
ATTCGCGCTAGGCGGCGGCCCGCGGCAGGCGCGATTGCGCCCCGGCCAGGCGCTGCATCAGCTTGAGGTCTTGCTCACGCAGTTCCAGCGCCGCGTCGGCCCAATGATCCACAATGTCCCGCAACTCGGCCAGAGGCACGGCATTGACCCGGCGGCTTGCCCGCCGCGCGCCCACCAGCCCCGCGTGGCGGCGGTTGGACTTGGCCATGAAGTCCCGCACCGCTGACTCGCCCTCACCCGGCTCAGCGAGGTACTGGACAATCCCCATCTCGAACATTGCCTCGGCCGAATAGACCTCGTTGCCCATGATAATTCGATCGGCAACGGCCTGCCCGAGGCGGCGCGAGAGGATCGCGTGAGCGCCCATTCCCGGGAAAAGACCGAACATCACTTCCGGCAGGCCAAAGGAAGAGCCCCGCTCGGCGATAATGTAGTCGAACGAAAGCAGGGCCTCGAACCCGCCGCCCAGCGCCTGACCCTGAACCATCCCGATCGTCAGAATCGGCAGGTCGAGCGATTGCATGTTGCGGTAGAGGATTTCGACGCAGCGATAGCCATAAGCGGCCAGAGCATCGCGGTTACCCTCGCGGATCAGGCTGGCAAACAGTTCCAGATCGCCGCCAAAACAGAACACGCCTGGCGCCCGGCTACCCAGGATCAGGTATTTGAGTGGCACGCGGCCGGGGCCGAAGTTCGTTGCGATCAGCCGCTGCCAACTATCAAAATCGCCGAGCATCGGCGGCGTAAAACTCGGCCGGCCAGACGGCCGCATATAGGTCCAGAGAGCTTCCTCACCCTCGCTGTACAAGACGTCAAGCTCGTTCAGGGTAAACAGCTCATCCGGCACAGCCAGCCGGATTTGAGCCTGTTTTAGCAGGGTGGCGGCATCACTTTTGCCATCGGAAACCCCGGCATCCACTTCGCCATGAAGGGGATCGGAACCCGCAAGACCGGCTGAAAGTCGATCCATAAATACCTCACACATAATGTGTTCAGGAAACTGGCGAAAACCTTTTACCTGTTGTTTTTACTAACGTAATCGACTGTCGAGACGCTTGGCAAAGGAAATTTTTTCTCGCTCGCCAAGTTCACCAGCCAATTCAGCTGCTGCGTCTACGCAACAGGGTGTGACCCAGACCCAAGGCCAGGATCGCAACCAGCAACATGGGCCAGACATGCGCAACCACCATTGCGGACGGCAGCGCCTTCAAAAACACGCCGTGGCAGATCACCAATAGATGGCTGAGCGGATCTGCCGCCGCGACAGGCTGAAGCCAATCCGGCATTCCATCGATAGGACTGGCATAGCCCGAAAGCAGGATCATCGGTACAATCACCAGAAATCCGCCCAGAAATGCTTGCTGCTGGTTCGCCGCCACGCTGGAGATCGCCAGGCCAATCGCGCTGACAGCGAGGCTGAACACAGCGACCGCACAAACGACCATCAGGTATGATCCCAGGAACGGCACATCCGACAGCCATGCCACCATGGCCACATAGAACGACCCGTTGAACAAGCCGACCAGGAACGCCGGAACCAACTTGCCAAGGAGGATTTCCCAATGGCGCATCGGCAAGGCCATCAACTGGTCATAGCTACCAAACTCCCGCTCTCGCGCGATTGCCTGGACCGACACCGACAGGACCAAGACTGTGGTGATCACTGCTATCATCCCCGGCAGGGTAAACCAGCTATAGTCGAGGTTTGGGTTGTACCAGTTGCGGACGATTACGCCGGGACCGGCCGTGCCGTCGCGCAGTGACAGCCCCGTACTTGCAGCAATCTCCGATAAATAGGCCGTAACTATCTGGGATGCATTGACTCTGCGTCCGTCGAGCAACAACCCGATCTGCCCCTCGTCCCCGCGGGCCACCCGCGCCGAAAGATCTGGTGGCAGGATCAGTCCGCCCAACACCGCCCGTTGCTCGATCGCCTCGCCCAGCGCTCGCTCGGTGGGATAGACTATGATCTGACCGACGTTGCGGCTGGCGCCAACCGCAGCCAGGAACCGCTCAGAAGCGACGCCGGTATCGCGATTGACCAAGCCTAGCGAAACATTCCTGACCTCCAGTGTCGTCGCCAGGCCGAACAGCACCAGTTGTATCACCGGGCTCGCCACCAGGGTGGTCAGCACGCGCCGGTCGCGCAGCACCACAGTCAGCTCCTTCAGCGCCATGGCTACGACACGGATCAGGGCGCCGCTCATGCGATCTGCCGTTTGATGGCCCGCGTCACACGCAGGAAGAAGAACAGCCCGAAACCGAACATGGCCAGGATATTGGGCAGAAACATCGACCAGACATCGCCGACCAGAAACACGCTCTGCAACGGCGGGATCAGGTATCGCGCGGGAACGATATAGGTCAGCCACTGGATCGCGCGGGGCATGGAATCAATTTCGAACAGGAACCCAGACAGCAACAGCGACGGGAGGAAGCCAGACAGCAGAGCAAACTGAGTGGAGACAAACTGGTTCTTCGTCCCCGCCGAGATCAGCAGTCCCTGCCCGAGCACGGCAGCTAAGAAGGCCGAGGCGACCAAAAACAGCGCGAGGTAAGACCCGCGGAAGGGCAAGCCATAGCCTAGCACGGCCACAGCCACACAGATCGCCGTGGAGGCCAGTCCGAGTACATAATAGGGCAGCAGCTTGCTCAGGACGAGCGCGGGGATCGAGATTGGCGTTGAAAGCAACCCCTCCATCGTGCCGCGCTCATATTCACGGGCCATGATCAGGGCGGTCAGCAGGCTCCCGATCATCGCCATGACGATGCCGATTGCCCCCGGCACGAGCATGAAGCGGCTCTCCAGCTCCGGATTGTAGGTATAGCGCGCAATCAGGCTAAGCGGCGGCCGCAGGTGCTCTCCATTCTCGGCTGCCCTCCCCTCGCTCCAGCCCCGCAGGGCACCGCGCAGGTTCGCGGCCAGCAGGGTGGCTGTATTGACCTGCGAGCCATCGGCGACCAGTTGGACCGAGGCATCCTGCCCGCGCACCAGATCACGCTCAAACCCATCGGGAATAACGATGAATCCGCGCAAGCTCCCGTCGCGCAGCGCTGGCTCGACCTCGGCCACACTGCCCCGCTCTACGATCCGGAAATGCACGTTGTTTGCCAGCGCCGCGATCAGATTGCGCGAGGCACTGGTCTGGTCGAGGTCGATCAGGCCCGTGCGCGTCGCCCGCACATCGAGCGTGACCGCGCTGCCGAACAGGAACATCAGGATCAGCGGCATCAGGACCACCAAGCCAAACGTCGAAGGATCAAGCCAGACCTGCGCCCACTCCTTGGCCCGGATTGCGGCCGCCCGGCGCCAGAACAGCGGGTCGCGCGCATTCATGCTGCCACCCCGGACAGGGCCCGGCGCTGCGCCTCGATCAGGCTGAAGAACGCTGCTTCGAGTGAAGCGGCGGGTTCACCGGCAATCGAGCGGCACAATTCGTCCGGCGTCCCTTGGGCGATCGTCTGCGAGCAATTGATCACCAGCACCCGGTCGCAATTCTCAGCCTCATCCATAAAGTGCGTGGTGACCAGCACCGCGGTTCCGCGCGCAGCGATCGCATTGATGTGATGCCAGAATTCCCGCCGGACCAAGGGATCGACGCCCGAAGTCGGTTCATCGAGAAACAGCACGGGTGGGGTGTGCAGCACCGCCGCACCGAGTGCGAGCCGCTGCTTAACCCCAAACGGCAGTAGCCCCGCGGCCACCGGCAGGAACGGCTTCAATCCAAGCGCAGCAACAGTTCGGTCGATTGCCGTTTGCCGATCGGCCCGGCCCAACCCATAGGCTCCCGCCACGAAGCGCAGGTTGGCCGCGACAGTCAGATCGGCGTAAAGCGAGAACTTCTGGGGCATATAGCCCAAGGCCTGCCGCGCGTCGGCCCACGCCACCGACAGATCGTGGCCCGCCACCGTGCCGCGCCCGGCACTCGGCGTGGCAAGCCCGCACAGCATCCGGAACGTTGTCGACTTGCCAGCCCCATTCGGCCCGAGCAGTCCAAAGATCTCCCCCGGCATGACCGTGAAGGAGATGTCCTGCGCCGCGACAAAATCGCCGTACCGGCGGGTTAGGCCGATTGCGGCAATCGCTGGCTGGCCGGGCTGATCAAGCCGCAGCGGAAAGGCTTCGGCAAGCGCGCTTGGCGCTAGTGGCGCGCCATCGTCGAGCATCGCGGCAAAGCCATCTTCTGGACGGGCAGGCACGGTCTGCCACCCAGAGCCGCGGGGTGGGCCCGGCTGGCGGGTTAATGCATGCAGTGCGCCACCTTCGATCCGGCCGGAGACGACCTGCGGATCAAGCATCAGGTCCTGCAGCGCCGCGCGCCGGACAACCGGGGACAATGCACGGATAAAGCAACGCCCCTCAGCCCCCGCCGCCAAGCCGGCAGGTGGACCATGGTAGCGGATCTCTCCCTCGTGGAGCAGGACGATCTCATCGCAGCGGGCAGCATCTTCCAGGATGTTGGTGGCCCAGACCAGTCCGGTATCCGGTCCAGCCAGATCCATCGCCAAGTGCCAAATCTCCTGTCGGGAGACCGGATCAACCCCTACCGATGGCTCGTCCAGCAACATCAGGCGCGGTGCTGCCACCACCGCACAGGCCAGCGCCAGCTTCTGCCGCATTCCGCCCGAAAGCTTGGCCACTGGCCGATCCCGAAATGGGGCCAGACCGGTTAGCCGGTAAAGATGGTCCATCCGCTCTGGGTTATCCTGCGGTTCGATCCCGCGAAGCCTGGCATAAAGCGCAAGGTTCTGGGCCACCGTCAGCTCGCCGTAAAGCGCGCCACTTTGCGGCATATAACCGACCTGGCTGCGATCCAGCTGCACCGGTGCACGCCCCAGTAGTTCAACTGTCCCATCATCGACTTGCACCAGGCCCGCCAGAACCCGCATCAGCGTCGTCTTTCCTCCGGCATCAGGCCCAACCAAGCCAAGGCGAGAACCGGGCTTAAGAACCAAGGAAACATTGCGCAGCGCCTCGACCGGCGGTGCTCCGCGCCGTGCACCCTTGAAGCGCTTGGCAATGCCTTCAAGCCGGAGGAGCGGCACCTCCGCCATGCCGCCGCCTCAACGCTTACCGCTGGTGGAAACGGTGACCGTCACCGGTTGCCCCTGCCGCAGTTCCCCGTGCGGATCATCAACGGTCACCCGCAGGCGATAGACCAGGTCGGCACGCAGTTGTTCGGTCTGAGTGCCGCTTTCCTTGTCGAAGCGGATCAGCCGCGCCTTGTTGCCGGCGGCATATTCGCTGAGCCCACCCACGGCGATCATCGCATCAAGCAGGGTCATGTTGGCGCGATAGGGGATCGAAG
>JBEEIN010000279.1:0-6021 GCA_041169825.1 Pseudomonadota bacterium | reverse complement strand
GATGGCCTGCGCCCCGGTTCGATAGCCGATGCCAATGACGAGGCCCAATTTGCCGAACTCTACACCTTGGGTGAACTGACCAAGCGCGCCTGGGAACAGGATGTCCAGGTGATGATCGAAGGCCCCGGCCACGTGCCGATGCACAAGATCAAGGAAAACATGGACAAGCAGCTGGCGGCTTGCGGTGAGGCCCCCTTCTACACCCTCGGGCCGCTCGTCACCGATATTGCCCCCGGCTATGACCACATCACCAGCGGCATCGGCGCGGCGATGATCGGGTGGTACGGCACGGCCATGCTTTGCTACGTTACGCCCAAAGAACACCTGGGCCTGCCGGATCGCGATGACGTCAAGGTCGGCGTGGTCACCTACAAGCTCGCCGCCCACGCGGCAGATCTGGCCAAGGGCCACCCGGCGGCCAAGGTGCGCGACGATGCCCTGTCAAAGGCCCGCTTCGAATTCCGCTGGCGCGATCAGTTCAACCTGTCGCTCGATCCCGACACGGCCGAGCAGTATCACGACCAGACCCTGCCGGCCGAAGGCGCCAAGACCGCGCACTTCTGCTCGATGTGCGGGCCCAAATTCTGCTCGATGAAGATCACGCAGGAAGTGCGCGATTTTGCCCGGCTCCAGAACCAGGACAGCGAAGGCTTCGTCGCCGCCGAAGAGGCGGAAAAGGGTATGGCCGAGATGAGCAAGGTCTACGACGCGACCGGGCGCGAGCTGTATATGGGGGCAGGGGATCGGGAGCACGACTAATCGGTGCGGGGGCGAGGAAACGCTGGCTGCTGACCTACACCCTCGCCCCCGACTACCTTGACCGTCGCGCCGCAGCGCGGACCGAGCGCCTCGCTCTGGTCCAGAATAGGGCCCTGCATGACTGGATCGGAAACGGAGGAAACTCGGCCAGGGTGGCGGGCAACGGTATTCCGTCGCGCACCATCACAGCGGTCGGTGCGGTAAGGCCCGCCAACCGGACCTGCCCGACCATTTGGCTCCAACTTGGATCGGGCTGGGCTGGGGCCGGATCGTGGGGCGTGCCAGCTTGTCGGCACGGCCGCGGCGGAGCGGCCCCGGGACAAGGGGTGCGTCATGGGAATTACGGTTGGCTTTCTCGTCAAACATGTCAGGCCGTTTGGCACGGGCTTCAATGGCTATTGCAGCCAGGACCTGATCGGCGTGCTCTATTCGCTGAACTTCACATCGGCAGAGGTGATCGGAATCCTGGCCGACTGGTATCAGGTGAGCCAGGCCAATCCGATGGGCCAGTCCAACCGCTTCATCGCTGCCGCCAAGGCCGTGGCCAGAGCCCGCTGGGCTGAGCTTTACCCCACCGACATGAGCACGGTGATGTTCCTCGATCAGAACCAGTTGGCCTCGCTCAGCCAGGCGGGGCATAACGCCGGCGCCAACCAGCAATTTGTCTGGAACTATGGGGCCAACCTGCCGATCTGCGTGACAATCAACCGCCATAGCGAGGCCAACCACGTCCGCTGGAACTGCACCGGCTGCACCGTCAGCACCGACAACAATGGCAACGTCACCCATTTTGTTGGCCTGACCTGAACACCTTGCCCCTTGTCACGGCGCCGATAGTCTGCTGGTCTTGCCAAGCTTTGTGCCGTGTTCACCCTGTCGGACCGTCTCAGGGCGCTCCGGGGGGAGGGCAAGACATGCTTTCATTGATCTACGTCAGCACGGCGACCAGCGCGTTCCGGCGCGAGGAACTGGCGGCCCTGGCCGAGCAGGCCGCGGCCGAGAACGCCCCGCGCAGAGTGACCGGGATGCTGGCCTACAATGGCGAACACTTCATGCAATTGCTTGAAGGCGAGGATGCCGTGGTGGAAGACACGCTTGCGCGGATCGCGCGTGACCCTCGCCATGAAAGTCTGGTGGTGATCCGCCGGGACCAGCGCCGGGCACGCGAATGCCCCGGCTGGTCCATGCGATCCTTCCTGACCCCGCTGCAAGGGGCAGGCTCCGCCACGATGTTCGCCGCGCGCCTGCCGGAAAGCTTCGCCAGCGACACGCGGATCGTCTTTACCAGCTTCGCCTCGATCAACCGCGCGGTCGCCTGACCGGACAGGCAACTAGCGCTTGCGGACGAATTCCGCGCGCAGCACCAGGCCCTTGATCCCGGGATATTTGCAGTCGATCTCTTGCGCGTCGCCGGTCAGGCGGATCGAGGGGATCACGGTCCCCTGCTTCAGCGTCTGCCCCGCGCCCTTGACCGTCAGGTCCTTGATCAGCGTGACAGAGTCCCCGTCGGCCAGCAGATTGCCCACCGCATCGCGCACTTCAACGGCGCTTTCAGCCGCCCGCTTGGCCGCCAGTTCCGAAGCCGGCAGCCATTCGCCGCTGTCCTCGTCATAGACATAATCTTCGTCGTCACCGGACATGTGGTAGTTCCCCTTCCGGCTGGGGCCATGGCAGGCGCAGCCCACCAGTGCAACGGGCGTTGACAGCCGCCCTTGCTGCCACGCAGTCTGCCACGACGAATGGGGAGAACCCGATGGACAGGAAATTGCCCCGCGGCTGGAGCTGGATGCTGCTGGCCGCCGCCGTTTATAACTGGTTGGTTAGCTTGCCGGTCCTGCTGGATACCGGCATAGCCGCAAGCGACAAGATCAGCACCGTGCTGGTCGCCGGATTCGGAGTGCTTTACGCGCTGGTGGCTGCCAATCCGGCGCGCTTTGCCCCGACCTTGTGGGCCGGAGTGGTCGGCAAGCTGGGGCTGGTTATCCTGCTCGCGCCGTCGATCACCGCCGGGACTGCGGCACCGGGCACCGCGCCGGTCCTGGCGGGCGACCTGTTGTTTACGGTGGCCTTTCTGGCCCTGCTGCTCGGCCCGGCGCGGGATACCAGATGATGGACCGCACAGTCATCCGCCTTGGACCGCAACACCGCGCCGCAGCCGTCTCGACACTCGCCGCGGCGTTCCAAGATGATCCGGCGGTCAGCTGGATCATCCCCGATGCTGCTGAACGCACTCGTCGCCTGCCACGGATGTTCAGCTGGTTGTGGGACGATCACCAGCGCCACGGCATCGCACTGGGCACACCGGGCGGCGAGGCCGTCACCCTGTGGCGCCTTCCCGGCAAGGTTCATCACCACGATCCGCTCTGGCCGCCGGAACTGGCCCGGCTGCTCGGCATCTTCGGG
The DNA here is from genome assembly GCA_041169825.1 of Pseudomonadota bacterium. GTDB lineage: Bacteria > Pseudomonadota > Alphaproteobacteria > Sphingomonadales > Sphingomonadaceae > Novosphingobium. The sequence continues at coordinate 2,859 of JBEEIN010000279.1, read as the reverse complement.
CGGCGGATCCTGCGCGCGAGCAGGGTTGGCGATGCGATTGGAACGCATCTGCCCCAGGGTGAGGACTGGTATTACCTGCGCTATGCCGGGGTGCGGCCCGATTGCCAGGGGCAGGGGCTGGGCGGCCTCACCATCCGCGCTGGAATTGCCGCAGCAACGGCAGAGGGCAAGCCCACGCTGCTGGAAACCGCGACCGAGGGCAATGTCGGCATCTACCTGCGCCTGGGCTTCGCCGTGCACGAGGAGTGGGACGTACCGGCGAAGGATGGCCCGCACTTCTGGTCAATATCGCGACCAGTTTAAAAGCCGTTCGCGAGGAACTCCTCGGCCAGACCGGCCAGCAGTGCCGTTCCGCGCGGCAGGACGGCTTCGTCCACCATCATCCGGGTGGAATGGATGCCACAACAGGCGCTCCAGTCCGCCCCGTCCTCGGCCACGCCGAGGAAGAACATCGCGCCGGGGACCTTCTCCAGCACATAGGAGAAGTCTTCCGCGCCCATGATCGGGGCGGGCAGAGTCTGCCAGGCATCGGCACCGAACAGGCCGTTCGTCACCCGCTCACCGAAGGCAACGGCGCGGGCATCGCAGATCGTGACGGGGAAGCCCTCGATAATCCGGACCTCGGCGCTCAGCCCGTGGGCGGCCGCGATCCCGCTGGCCAACTGGCGCAGGGCATCATGCAACCGGGCACGGTGACGCGGGGAAAGCGTGCGCATCGTGCCCTTGAGCGTGGCAAAGTCGGCGATCACGTTATGCGCCGTCCCGCCCTCGATCCGGGCGACCGTGACCACGACTGGATCGTGAGCGTTGAACTGGCGCGTAACCATGGTCTGGATCGCCAGCACGATCTCGCAGGCGACGGGAACCGGATCCTGGGTCTGGTGCGGCATCGAGGCATGGCCACCCGCGCCGGTGACCACAATCTCAAACTGGTCAGCCGCAGCCATCAACGGGCCAGCCCGCCCGGCAACCAGGCCGTGCCTGGCATTGGGCATAACGTGCAGCGCGAAGGCAGCATCGGGCAACGGGTCGATCAGCCCGTCTTCCAGCATGAAGCGGGCGCCGTGGTGGCCCTCCTCGCCGGGTTGGAACATGAAGGAGACGGTGCCCTTCAACTCGGCCTGCCGCGCGGCCAGCACCCGGGCAGCCCCGGCCAGCATGGCGGTGTGGGCATCGTGCCCGCAGGCGTGCATCGCCCCCTGAACCTGCGAGGCGAAGGGCAGTCCGGTCTCCTCCGGCATGGGCAGGGCATCCATGTCGCCACGCAGCAGGACATGGCGGCCAGAGCCGGCTCCGCCTTCAAGGGTGGCAACAAGACCAGTGGTTGATGGCCCTTCGCGCCAGGTCAACGGCAGGTCAGCCAAGGCAGCGCGGACCTTGTCGCGGGTGCGGGGGGTGTGGAGGCCCAGCTCAGGCTCGGCATGGATGGCACGGCGCAGCGCCACGACCTCATCCGAGATCGCGCGTGCGGCTTCTAGCAGGTGACTGTGGAGCATGGGCGGATGATAGCCGCCCCACCGCCCGCGTCTAGGCCCCGATCTTCGCCGCGATGCGCCGCGCGGCGGCATTGTGCATCAGCACGGAAAGGACCAGCAGCCCATTGAGCACCACCGCCTGATAGATCAGGTAATAAAGCGGGGTGCCGGCAAACATCGACAGGCCCAGCACGATTGCCCGCGGGTTCGGCCCCAATACCTTGCAGACGAACAGGAGCGGCGGCGCCTCGGCACGGACCGCGGCTGCGATTCCCGCCAGCCGTTCCGGATCGCCCTTCGCCGCATCGACTGCCGCGTCAATCCGCAGGGCGTGGGGAGTCATCCCGCTGGCAGCATTGAGGTAGGCCGAGACGAAGACCCCGAAGGGGCTCTTGGCCGTGGCCGAATCCGATTTACCGTGGCTGTGGCGCAGCCAGGGGGTGCCATAGACCCACCACTGATACTGGCGGCGCTGGACCTCGACATGGTTGGACTGGATTGCGTGGCTGATCCCGGCAACCAGCATCAGGATCCAGCCGTTGCCGGCCGCGAAGTACCCGCTCTGGTGTGACAGCAGCCAGCCAAGGATCAGGTAAAGCACAATGTGGCTGGCATAGTCGCAGATGCCATCGACCATCTCGCCAATCGGGCTGGAACGGCCGGTCATCCGCGCCAGATCGCCATCGGCACCATCGACCACGTGCCAACCCATGTGCAGCGCCATGCCGAGCGCCGCGCCCAGTGGCCAGGCGAGGTTGGCATAGACGATGCCAGCGGCCACCACCATCATCCCCCCGAACACCGACACCATGTTGGGCGTGATCGGGGTAAGGGCCAGGCCGCGCGCCAATTGCCAAGCGAGCGGGTGATAAAGGTAGTGGTTCAGCGGGTCCTGCAACTCACGCGGGCGCACAGGCCGCGTCAATTTGCCTTGCTTCCCGACCGCCATGGCTTGTTCCACTGCCAACTCCGCCTTGCATTTTCTGTCTTTGACCCCCTTTCCCCTTAGCGGCGCTGCCGCGTGGATCACAAGGGGCTGACGGCGGATTTGCCACGCGCAAGAATGGTGCTATGCTTGTAAGCCTGCATTGCGCAGGTGCATTATCCAAATTTGGCTAAATTTCCTCGGGAAATCGCCGAATTCGGGCCGGATAGCGGATAGTCGCGGTCGCCATGGCAGACCTTTCAATCCACCTATTCGGCTTGACCTGCGCCAAACTTCTTGCTTTTGGCGCGCGACTTCACTTTTGCGCGGTCCAGATGGGCCGCGCTGCGCCGTTCGAGAAGGATTAAAACCTAATGAAGCCGATCAAGGTCGCCATTATCGGTGTTGGCAACTGCGCCAGCTCGCTGGTCCAGGGGGTTACCTACTATCGCCAGAACA
>JBEEIN010000278.1:0-2640 GCA_041169825.1 Pseudomonadota bacterium | reverse complement strand
AGGCCGTATTCGGTGGCATTGGCCAGTTCGATGCCCTGATCGAGGTTGTCATAGGCCATGATCGTCGCGACCGGGCCGAAGATTTCCTCGTTCGCAATCCGCATGTCGGGCGTCACGCCCGAGAAGACGGTCGGCTGCACATAGTAGCCGCGATTGACGCCTGCGGGCAGGTCGGTGCCGCCGGTTTCCAGCTTGGCCCCTTCGTCGATCGCCGATTGGATCAGTTCACGGACCTTGTCGTACTGCGCCTTGTTGACCAGCGGGCCGAGGTGGTTGCCTTCGGCCATCGGATCACCCACCGGGGTCGCCGAATACATGTTCTTGTAGAAGGCGACGGCTTCCGCTTCGCGATCCTTGGCCACCAGCACCTTGGTCGGGCTGATGCAGGACTGGCCGGTGTTGACCAGCGGGCCCATCGCCACGGGGGCGAGCTGGGTGGCGAAATCGGCATCGGGCAGAACCAGGTTGGGCGACTTGCCGCCGAGTTCCTGATGGACGCGCTTGACGGTCGGCGCGGCGGCAATCGCCACGGCGATCCCGGCGCGGGTCGAGCCGGTGAAGCTGACCATTTCGATGTCCGGGTGGCTGCTGATCGCATTGCCGGTGGTCGGGCCATCGCCCTGGACCAGGTTGAACACGCCCGGCGGCACGCCGGCAGCGTCGAGGATTTCGGCGAAGATCGCGGCGTTGGTCGGGCATTCTTCCGAAGGCTTGAGGACCATGGTGTTGCCGGCGGCGAGGGCCGGGGCAACCTTCAGTGCGATCTGGTTGAGCGGCCAGTTCCACGGGGTGATCATGCCGACCACGCCAATCGGCTCATAGACCACCTTGAAGCCCGGACCGTCTTCCATGAAGTCAAAGTCCTTGAGCGCGGCGATCGTGCTCATGAAACCGCCGATCCCGGCGCCCACCTGGGCAGTGCCAGCAAAGGATACGGGCGCGCCCATTTCCTCGGCCATGGCGACGGCAAGGTCCGCACCGCGCTTCTTGTATTCGGCGACAATCCGGTTGAGCAGGTCAAGCCGCTCTTCCTTGGTGGTCTGGCTAAAGGTCTTGAAGGCGCGGCGCGCGGCCTTCACCGCCTTGTCGACATCGGCGGCCGTGCCAACCGAGATCACAGCGCAAGCTTCCTCGGTGGCCGGATTGATCACCTCGCGGCGGGCGCCGCCTTCGCTGTCCACCCACTTGCCGTCGATATAATGTTGCAGCCGCTCGCGCATGGCGAATCTCCCTTAATGGATCGATTAAACGCGCGGACATTCGGCATCTCGGCGATCAATTGCAAGATGCAATCGACCCAAGGCTTAGACCCCGCGATAAAGCGCCGCCTCGGCCTCGCGGCGGCGAACCAGTCCGGCCAGGCGGCGTCCCCCGGCATTGACCCATTTGCCGAACTCCGCAGCTGCGCCATCGTAATTGCCCGCCAGGTGGAGCCTGGTGAGAGTGGCACGGGCAATGGCCCCGGTGTTGTAGTGAAAGCTGACCAGCGCATCGAACTGGTGCTGGCTGGTCGGCGCCTCGCCCAGGGCGCGGGAAACTTCGGCGCTATAACGCGCCAAGTCCGCCTCAAGCCGGGCATCGCATTGCTGAGCCGTCCAGACCGTCCCCGAGCCAATCCCCTTGCCAGTAGCGCCCCAGCCGATCGTCCAGGGATCACTGCCCGTGCCGGGATCGGGATAGGCTTCGAACTGCCCATCGCTCCGCTGTTTGGCGCAGCCTTCGAAACGCTTGATCAGGGCTATGCCGTCCGGGCCGATCTGCCGGGCGATGTCGATTGGTGTGGCAGCTATTATGGCAGCGTCGATCGCGGCATCAAGCCTGGCGATTTCGCTCGTGTGAAAGCTGCGCCCCAGGAGCTGGCGGACAGCATCGAAGATTGGCTTTCGGTTCATGGGCAACCCTCCATTTCGCGGAAGGTTGGCCAGTTACATCAGGCAAGCATCTGTAGGAAAATGGAATTGTCCAACGTGAAGGGCGCCCGGATCGCTCCGGACGCCCCCTCGGTGAACTGTCAGCTGTTGGATTACAGGCTGTAGTACATGTCGAATTCGACGGCCGACGGCGTGGTTTCCCAGCGCATCACTTCCGGCCACTTCAGTTCGATGTAGGCTTCGATCTGGTCCTTGGTGAAGACGCCGCCCTGGAGCAGGAAGTCGTGATCGGCTTCGAGGCTTTCGAGGGCTTCACGCAAGCTGCCGCACACGGTCGGCACTTGGGCCAGTTCGGCCGGCGGCAGATCGTAGAGGTTCTTGTCCATGGCTTCGCCCGGGTGGATCTTGTTCTTGATCCCGTCGAGACCGGCCATCAGCAGCGCCGAATAGCACAGGTAGGGGTTAGCCATCGCGTCGGGGAAGCGGAATTCCACGCGCTTGGCCTTGTCACCGGCGCCATAGGGGATGCGGCACGAGGCCGAGCGGTTGCGGGCCGAATAGGCCAGCAGCACCGGAGCTTCATAACCCGGTACCAAGCGCGTGTAGCTGTTGGTGGTCGGGTTGGTGAAGGCGTTGAGGGCCTTGGCGTGCTTGATCACGCCGCCGATGAAGTACAGGCACATGTCGGAAAGACCGGCATAGCCGTTGCCGGCGAACAGCGGCTTGCCGCCTTCCCACAGCGAGATGTGGGTGTGCATGCCCGAACCGT
>JBEEIN010000277.1:0-6297 GCA_041169825.1 Pseudomonadota bacterium | reverse complement strand
TCGCCATGACCCCCAAGGAGCTGGGCGAACTGGCGCATCTGGAGCGCGCCTGCCCGCGGGTTGAACCGGCGGACCTGCCGCCTGAAGACGATGACCTGTTCCTTGAACCCGGCCAGCGCAAATCGGTTGGCCACCTGCGCAGCTTTGCCGCAATCCCGGAGGAATTCCGCGCCGACAAACCAGTTGAGATCGACTTTGACTTCTTTGCCAGTCCGCGCGCGATCCTTGGAGACGGCAAGGTCAGCGGGATCGAGGTGGAGCGGACCGTGCTTGACCCCGATGGTCGCGCCAGTGGAACGGGTGAAACCTACACCATCCCCTGCAGCCTGATCGTCACCTGCATCGGTTACAAGACCAGCCCGATCCCCGGCGTACCTTTTGAAGAGAGCGCCGGGCGCTTTGCCAATGACGAAGGGCGCATCCTGCCCGGCCTCTACTGCGTCGGCTGGGCGCGACGCGGGCCTTCGGGCACGATCGGCACCAACCGCCCCGATGGTTTCGCGATTGTCGAATTGATTGCCGAGGACATTGGCAATGGCGCTGGCAAGCCCGGCCGCCCCGGCTTTGACGCCCTGGCCGAAGCGCGCGGGCTGGACGTCGTCACCTTCCGCGATTGGAAGAAGATCGAAGCCGCCGAGGAACAGCGCGCGCGCGATGGCGCCCCGCGCGAAAAATTCGTCGATGTGGCTGATATGATCCGGGCGCTGGGGGAATAGCCTTCTTCGCTTGCCCCTCCCCCCAAGCCGTGATTTAATCGCCCGGTTAAAGGCGCGGCCCCAGAGAGTCGCGACCAATGGAGAGAGGCTATGCCCACCTACGACCTGATCATTCGCGGCGGCACGATTGTCGATGGCACCGGTGCAGCGCGCTTTACCGGCGACGTTGCGATCAAGGATGGACTGATCGCGGCGGTGGGATCGGTTCAGGGCGATGCCAAGGATGAGATCGACGCGACCGGGAAGATCGTCACGCCGGGGTTTGTCGATGTGCACACCCATTACGATGGCCAGGCCACCTGGGACCAGGAAATGGCGCCGTCATCCTGGCACGGGGTGACCACGGCCGTCATGGGCAACTGCGGCGTGGGCTTTGCCCCGGCAGCGCCGGACCGTCACAACTGGCTGATCGGGCTGATGGAAGGGGTTGAGGACATCCCCGGAACCGCACTGGCTGAGGGGATGAAGTGGGATTGGGAAACCTTCCCTGAATACCTGGATGCGCTGGAGCGGCTGCCGCGTTCGATCGACGTTGGCACCCATGTGCCGCACGGCGCGGTTCGCGCCTATGTGCTGGGTGACCGCGAGCAGCCCGGTGCGATCCCGACTGCCGAAGACATCCAGAAGATGGCCGATATCGTCGAGGACGGTGTACGCGCAGGGGCGCTGGGCTTTTCCACCAGCCGCACGGTGCTGCACCGCTCGATCGACGGTGAAGTGGTGCCCGGGACCACCGCCACCAAGGAAGAGCTGATCGAGATCGGCCGCGCGATGGGCCGGGTTGGCCACGGCGTGTTCGAAATGGCCAGCGACATGCGGCGCGAATGGGATGAATTCGGCTGGATGGGCGCGCTCAGCCGCGAAACCGGCCTGCCCTGCACCTATGCCGCGCTGCAGTCGATCGCCAAGGAAATGCCGCTGGACGAGCAGATCGCCTGCATGCGCGCCGAGAATGACAACGGCGCCAATATCGTCGCCCAGATCGCGCTGCGCGGCAACGGCATCATCATGGCCTGGGAAGGCACGGTTCACCCCTTCCGTCTTCGTCCCAGCTGGCAGGCGATTGCCGAGCTACCGTGGGAGCAACAGCGCGCCAAGCTGCTTGATCCCGCCTTCAAGGCCCAGTTGCTGGCTGAGGAAAACGACTTTTCGGAAGTAAACCAGGACATCATCGGCCTGATCATGGTCGTCTGTGGTGGCTGGGGCATGCAGTTCGAGATGGATCCGGACTTCAATTACGAACCGCAGGCTGATGAAAGCATTGCCGCCCGCGCCGCCGCTGCCGGCGTTTCGGGCGATGAATATGCCTATGACCTGTTGTGCCGCGATCAGGGCAAGGGCTTCATCTATCTGCCGATCCTCAACTATGCCGATGGCAACCTCGATTTCCTTGAGGCGCTGCAGCATAGCGATGACACCGTAAACTCGCTGTCCGATGGTGGGGCGCATTGCGGCACGATCTGCGACGCCGCCAGCCCGACCTTCATGCTCCAGCACTGGGTCCGCGACCGCAAGCGCGGCGGTAAGATCAGCCTGGAAAATGCGATCAAGCGCCAGTGCCGCGATACCGCCCGGCTTTACGGCCTCGATGATCGTGGGCTGATCGCACCGGGCTACCTTGCCGATCTAAACGTGATCGATCTCGACAAGGTCAAGCTCGGCAAGCCCTGGCTGGCCTTTGACCTGCCCGCCGGCGGCAAGCGCCTGCTGCAGAAGGCCGAAGGGTACGTCTGCACGATCAAGACCGGCGTGGTCACCTTCAAGAATGGCGAATGGACCGGGGCAACCCCGGGTGGCCTGATCCGCGGCCCGCAGCGGGCAGACATGCTGGAAGCGGCGGAGTAAGCGCTACCCGATCAGGGCCGGATCACGATCCCCACCGAGGGATCGGCCCGGCCCGCCAGGGTGGCCAGATAGGCCTGACGCGCGGCATCCAGCCCATTTCGTTCAGCTATGGTCAGCGCGCCGCCGACTTCAGCGATAAAGCGCAGCCAACTCTCGCCCACTGCTTCACCGAAGGCCTTGGGGCCCAGTTCCTTGATCGCGGCCACGGCATGATCGGGCGCGAAGAATAGCACCGGCGCGGGGCCAGGCAGCGGGCCATTGTCCTGACCGAAACCGGCCCCGACATGCGTCGCGCCAACGGTGCAGGAATAGTGCAGCGCCTCACCCAGCGCCGAATGGACCGCATGCATCAGCTTCGCATTCCCGGCAAAGTCGACCAGAACCGACGAAATCGGCAAGAGGTTGCCGAGATCGTCATAGGCGATGACGGTATCGTAAAAGCCGCTGCGCTTCACAAAATCGACGTTTCCGGGCGAAGTCAGCCCGATCCGCTTGATCTGCGGTGAGCGGTGCCGCGCGACCGAGGCCAGCCCCATCGCTGTTTTCGACGAGGCCGAGGTCAGCACCACCGCCTCTGCCCCAAACCAGCCTTCGCGCCGCATGAAGCTCTCGATCAGGAAGCCGGTCTTGAACAGCGGGCCAAAGATCATCCGCTCGCCCTCGCGCGCCGGGTCATGCTCCGGGTCGGCGGCAAGGCGGCTGTACTGGTTATAGATCGGGCTCATCGGCTGGCGGTGCGCAGCAGCATCGGTGAACCCGCCTGCGCTTATGCCAGTCGGCAGCACATCCAGACTGTCCGCCATGGGCAGATAGCCATAGACCCGTTCACCGACCGCGATGTCCGGGTGGCGGCTCTCCGTCACCACGGCATGGCCCCACATCGGCACCACGCCCCAGTCACCCTCGCCCGGGAAGAAGTTCCAATAGCCAAAGGCATCGCCCACCACGGCATAGGTCACGTTGTTGGCGGTGACCGAGAAGCTCTCTACCTTCAGCCGGACTTCGCCATCGCCCAGCGGCGCATCGGCATGATCGACTAGGCGGGTCTCGCCCAGTGCATTGCGCTTAACCTGAACGGTGGTGGTCATGCAGCTCTCCCGGCAAATGAAAAGGGCGCGCCGATCGTGGCACGCTCCATTCAAACAGGCTCTTACGGCCAGGTAAAGCCGATTAGACGCGCATCGGCATCAGCACATAAAGCGCCGGGCTCTTGTCGTCCTGACGGATCAGCGTTGGTGCACCGGCATCCGCCAGGTGCAGTTCGACCGTATCGCCTTCGATCTGGCTGAGGATGTCCTTCAGATAACCGGCGTTAAAGCCAATCTCAAACCCGCTCGCCTTGTAATCGGCGGGCACCTCTTCCGAAGCCGTGCCGTTATCGGGCGACGTGACCGAAAGGGTCACGCGATCGGTATCAAGCGCCATCTTGACCGCGCGGGTCTTTTCGGTGGCGATGGTCGCCACGCGGTCGACACCCTGCCAGAAGCTCTTGGGATCGAGCCGCAGCAGCTTGTCGTTGCCGGTCGGGATCACGCGGGTGTAATCGGGGAAGGTGCCGTCGATCAGCTTGCTGGTCAGCACCACGCCGTTTTCACCGCCCAGGGTGAAGCGGATCTTGCTGGCCGAAAGGTCCACCAGCACATTGGCGTCGAGCGCCTCTTCCAGCAACTTGCGCAGTTCGGCAACGCACTTCCGCGGCACGATCACGTCCGGCATGCCTTCGGACCCATCGGGGCGCTTGATCGTGAAGCGGGCCAGACGGTGACCATCGGTTGCAGCGGCCTTCAATTCATCGTCGCTGACGTGGATGAAGATGCCGTTCAGGTAATAGCGCGTTTCTTCGGTGCTGATCGCAAAGCGGGTGCGATCGATCAGCTGAGCAAGCGTCGCGGCCGGCAGTTCAAAGCTGGTCGGCAGATCGCCTTCGACGATCACCGGGAAATCATCGCGCGGCAGGGTGGGCAGCGAGAAGCGGCTGCGGCCGGCCTTTACCGTCATGCGATTGTCGGCGGTTTCCAGGCTGACCTGGCTGCCATCGGGCAGTTTACGGGCGATATCGAACAACAGGTGCGCCGAGACAGTGATTGCACCCGCGCCTTCGACCGAGACGGCGCCAAGTGTTTCGACCACCTGCAAGTCAAGGTCAGTCGCCATGATCTTGACCGTACCGTCCGAAGCGGCCTCGATCAGCACGTTCGAAAGGATCGGGATCGTGTTGCGCCGTTCGACGACGGACTGCACGTGCGACAAGCACTTGAGGAGCGTCGCGCGTTCGATAGTGGCCTTCATGATCGGTCTTTCGTCCCCACAAGACGCACAGCCGGAATCGGCCGTAGCGCCGGAAATTCGGTCAAACGTTCTTAGCGCCGGGGGGACAGCGGGCAAGTTTGGCGCGCCGAATTCCCGGCTAAACTGGGGATAAATCCAACCTTTCAGGTCAGATCAGAGCATCACCATCCCGCCATTGACGTGCAGGGTCTGCCCCGTGACATAGCCCGCTTCCTTGCTGGCAAGGTAGGCAACAGCCGCGCCGATATCCTCACCCTCGCCCATCCGGCCCATCGGGATGCGGGCATTCAGCGCATCCTTTTGAGCATCGGGCAACACGTCGGTCATCGCGGTGCGGATGAAGCCCGGGGCAACGCAGTTGACCGTCACGCCGCGGCTGGCCAGCTCCTGCCCCAGCGACTTCGACATGCCGACCAGGCCAGCCTTGGCCGCGGCATAGTTGATCTGCCCCGGATTGCCGGTGGCGCCGACCACGCTGGTGATGGTGATGATCCGGCCGAACCGAGCCTTCATCATCGGCTTGGTCGCCGCACGCATCAGGCGGAAAGCGGCTTCAAGGTTGACCTTGATTACCTGCTCCCATTCCTCATCCTTCATCCGCATAGCCAAATTGTCACGCGTGATCCCGGCATTGTTCACCAGGATATCGATCTTGCCGAGCGTATCGACCGTGGCGGGAACCAGGTGTTCAACCTGTTCGGCGTTCGACAGATCACAGGTGATCTCGACATGATCGTGGCCATAGGTGTCGTTCAGCTCTTCGCGAAAGGCGCGCAGCTTGCCGGGGTTGGTGCCGGACAGTGCCAAACGGGCGCCCTGGCGGGCCAGCGCGTGGCTGATCGCCGAACCGATGCCCCCAGCGGCACCCGTGACGAGGGCGGTCATTCCCGAAAGATCGAACATGCGGTCCATGATCAAAGCTCCTTCGCCAGCGCTTCGATATCGGCCATGCCGACCACGCTGGTCACGGTTACATCGTTAACGCTGCGACCGATCATCGGACCCAGCACCTTGCCGCCCAGTTCGACAAAGCTATCGACCCCGGCGGCCTGCATGGCAATCACGCTTTCGCGCCAGCGGACCCGGCCGCAGACCTGCTCAACCAGCAGACGCTGGACCTCCGCCGGATCACTGACCACGGCGGCAGTGACATTGGCGTAGAGCAGCACCCGCAGCGCGCCCGGAGGCGTTTTTCCTAGCGCCTCAGCCATGGCATCGGCGGCCGGCTGCATCAGCGGGCAATGGAATGGGGCAGAGACCGGCAGGGGCAGACCGCGCTTGATCTCGAAATCCTTTGCCATGGCAATCGCCCGCTCGATCGCGCCCTTGTGGCCCGAGAGGACGACCTGCGAGGGATCATTGTCATTGGCGACGGTGCAAACTTCGCCTTCGGCCGCAGCTTCGGCCAGCTTCTGCGCCTTGTCGATATCGGCGCCGAGCAGCGCGC
>JBEEIN010000276.1:0-13624 GCA_041169825.1 Pseudomonadota bacterium | reverse complement strand
CGGCGCGGGCGATGCCCGGCGCGTGCTGCCCTTCGATGACGTTACCGTAGCCAGGGAGTGTGCTGCATGAATGCCGTTGCCCGGATCCTCGAATGGCCGATTGAAACCGAAGATGCGTACGGCCTGGCGCTGTGGACCGCTGCCGAGATTGCGGCGGCAACTGGCGGCACGGCGAGTGGCGATTTTGCTGTCTCGGGCGTGGAGATTGACAGTCGCGACGTGATCGAGGGGGACCTGTTTTTTGCCCTGAAGGGCGAAGCCATGGACGGCCACCGCTTCGTCGAGGCCGCCTTTGCCAAGGGCGCTGCAGCCGCTGTGGTCGACCGCCCGATCGAGGGTCCGCACGTGCTGGTTGAAGACACCTCAAGGGCACTTGAGCTTTTGGCAAAAGCCGCCCGTGAGCGCACTTTGGCGCGGGTTATTGGCGTAACCGGCTCGGTCGGCAAGACCGGCGTCAAGGAAGCGATCTTCGCCGCGCTGGATCGGGCCAGCCGCGGCCGGGCGCATCGCTCGGTCAAGAGCTACAACAACCATGTCGGCGTGCCACTGAGCCTGGCCCGGACCCCCGCGGCCACGAAGTTCGGTGTCTTCGAGATGGGCATGAACCACGCGGGCGAAATCCGCGCGCTGACGGCGCAGGTCCGCCCGCATGTCGCGCTGATTACCACGATTGCTCCCGCGCATATCGAGAACCTCGGTTCGATCGAGGCGATTGCCGATGCCAAGGCGGAAATCTTCGAAGGGCTGGAACCGGGCGGAACCGCGATCATCCCGGCTGACGTTGCCCAATATGGGCAACTGCGGCGCACTGCCGAGCAATTGGGCGTCAAGATTGTCTCCTTCGGCCGCAGCGATTTTGCCGATGTTCGCCTGCTCGATGCGGTGCCTGCCCCGGGGGGTGGTTCGCTGGTCACCGCCGACATGGGCGATCGGCGTCTCTGCTACACCGTCGCCACGCCGGGTGAACACTGGGTGGTCAATTCGCTCGCGGTAATCGCCGCCGTGCGGGAACTGGGTGGCGATCTTGGCTCCGCCGGTCTGGCACTTGCCGAGCTGGAAGGTCTGACCGGTCGCGGTGCGCGCCATCGCCTGCCGGTCGACGGCGGCGTGGTCCTGCTGATCGACGAAAGCTACAACGCCAACCCGGCCTCGATGAAGGCAACCCTGGCCGAACTGGGCAAGACGACCGCCGCGCGGCGGATCGCGGTGCTGGGCGCAATGAAGGAACTGGGCGAACATGGCCCGGCCTTCCATGCCGAGCTGGCTGTCCCGCTGCGGGACGCACATGTCGATCACGTGGTGCTGGTCGGAGACGAGATGCTACCGCTGGCCGAGGAACTGGGGAAATCGGCCGCTACGGCGCTTGGCAAGACCATGACCTTCGCCCATTGCCAGACGGCTGGGGAGGCATTGGCGGCGCTGCGTGCCTTGGGTCTGCAGGCTGACGATGCCGTGCTCGTCAAAGGGTCAAATTCCGTTGGGTTGGGGGCCGTGGTCGCCGCCCTGACGCAGAACAAGGATTAAGATCAGGATGCTTTACCTGATCGCCGAATACTTCGAGTTTTCGGGGCTGGCGAACCTTATCCGCTACCAGACGTTCCGCGCGGGCGCGGCCTTGATGACTGCGCTGATGATCGGCCTGATCATCGGCCCCCGGTTCATCAACATGCTGCGCGTCCGCCAGGGCAAGGGCCAGCCAATCCGCGAGGACGGCCCGCAAAGCCATCTCGCCAAGCGCGGCACGCCGACCATGGGCGGACTGATGATCATGATCGCGCTGGTCATCTCGATGCTGTTGTGGATGGACCTGTCCAGTCCACTGGTCTGGGCCTGCCTGATGGTCACAAGCGGGTTCGGCCTGATCGGGTTCCTGGACGATTATGACAAGGTCAAGAAGCGCAGCACCGCCGGGGTATCCGGACGGGTCCGTCTGGCGGCGGAATTCTTCGTGGCCGGGATCGCGTCGTGGATCATCGTCAGCCAGACCAGCACCAACCTCTATGTGCCGTTCCTGTCGGGCCATTACATCCCGCTTGGTCCCGTTTACTTCGCTTTCGCTGCCTTTGTGATCGTTGGTGCGGGCAATGCGGTTAATCTTACCGACGGGCTCGATGGCCTGGCGACCATGCCGGTGATCATTGCCGCCGGGACCTTTGCAATCATCGCCTATCTGGCCGGGCGCGCCGACTTTTCGGCCTATCTGGGCATCCCCCACGTGCCCCGTGCGGGCGAGCTGGCGATCCTCTGCGCCGGGATCATGGGGGCAGGCCTGGCCTTCCTGTGGTTCAACGCGCCACCGGCCGCTGTCTTCATGGGCGATACCGGCAGCCTTGCCCTTGGCGGCGCACTTGGCGCAATTGCGGTTGCTTCGCGGCACGAAATCGTACTGGCGATCGTCGGCGGCCTGTTCGTGGCCGAGGCCCTCTCCGTGATCATCCAGGTCGCCGTCTACAAGCGTACTGGCAAGCGGGTATTCAAGATGGCCCCGATCCACCACCACTTTGAGCAATTGGGCTGGAAGGAGTCGACCGTGGTGATCCGCTTCTGGATCGTTTCGATTGTCCTCGCCCTGATTGGCTTGTCGACGCTCAAGCTGCGATGATCACCACGCCCGCCTTTGCTGGTAAGCGCTATGCCGTCCTCGGCCTTGCCCGCTCGGGCATGGCTGCGGTGGAAAGCCTGCTGGCGGGCGGGGCGCAAGTCACCGCCTGGGATAGCCGCGAGGAACCGCGCCGCGCCCTTGAAGGCCGGGTTGATCTGGCCGATCCGCTCAGCATTGACCTGGCAGGATTTGCCGGCGTGGTCGTCTCGCCCGGTGTGCCGCTTAACACCCATCCGATTGCCGCCCACGCGGCCGCCGCGGGTGTGCCGGTGATTGGCGATATCGAACTGTTTGCCCTGGCCCGGCCAGAGCTTCCGGCGCACCGCGTGGTCGGGATCACTGGGACCAACGGCAAGTCGACGACGACCGCGCTGGTCCATCATGTGCTGCAAAGCGCCGCCTTGCCAGTGCGGATGGGCGGGAACATCGGCCTGCCAGTGTTAGGTCAGGCGCCTCTGCCGCCCGGTGGAGTCTATGTTCTGGAGCTGTCCAGCTACCAGATCGACCTGACCCATTCGCTGGCTTGTGACGTGGCGGCGCTGCTGAATATCACGCCTGACCACCTTGATCGCTACGATGGTTTTGAGGCCTACGCCACCAGCAAGGCTCGCCTGTTCGAAATGCAGCAGGCCGATCAGGCCGCCATATTCGGCACTGGCGATCCCGAAACCCGGGCTGTGGCCGAGCGTGAACTGGCACGGCATGTGAGTGGTACGGTCCGCTGTGTTGACGGTACAGACCTGCAGCACCTCCAATCCGAATGGCCGACCTTGCAGGGACCACACAATCTGCAAAACGCCGCCGTCGCGGTGGCGATTGCCGAGGCACTTGGGCTTACCCAGGCGCAATGGGCGCCAGCCTTGGCCACGTTCCGCGGTCTGCCGCACCGCATGGAACGGGTTGCGCAGGCGGATGGTGTGCTGTTCATCAACGATAGCAAGGCCACCAACCCGGCCTCGACTGCCCCGGCACTGGCGGCATTCCCGCCCAATCCGGCCAAGCGCATCCACTGGATCGTTGGCGGGCTGCCCAAGGGCGATGACCTTGATGAATGCGCCCCCTATTTCGGCAACGTCGCCGCGGCCTATACCATCGGTGAGGCCGGCCCGCGCTTCACCGAGTTGCTCGCTCCGCACATGCCGGTGACCCGCAGCGAGATGATGTGCGATGCGATTCAGCAGGCGATGACCGTTGCCAAGCCGGGCGACGTGATCCTGCTGTCACCGGCCTGCGCCAGTTTCGACCAGTTCCGCGATTACGAGGCACGCGGCGACAGTTTTCGCCAGATCGTCCAGGCTCTGATCGGCGATCAGCCTTCGTCGGGTGGGGAGGGGACGCACTGATGGCAACGCATCCGCCCTTTGTTCCCCGCGCCGGTCAAGCACCCCGGGCGGGCGCCCCGCGCCAGCGCAACCGCCGCAGCGAATTGGCCATCTGGTGGCGCGAGATTGACCGGGTGCTGCTTGGGCTGGTTTTGGTGCTGATGGCGCTTGGCACCCTGGCGGTTGCCGCTGGTTCGCCTGCCAGCGCCCAGCGTTTGTCCACGGCCAGCGTAAAGCTGGACGATCTGCACTTCTTTTACCTGCATCTGCGCTGGCAGTTTGTCGGGCTGCTGGCGATGTTCGGAGCAGCTGTCCTGCCCAAAGACATGGCGCGGCGCTTTGGCATCGTGTTGGGTGCAGCCATGTTGGTCGGTCTGTTTCTGGTGCCGATTGTCGGCTCTACCGTGAACGGCGCCAAGCGCTGGCTCAATCTCGGCTTCTCGCTCCAGCCATCTGAATTTCTGAAACCTGCCTTCGCGATCTGCCTGGCCTGGATCCTGTCCTGGCGCGCGCGGGATCCCAAGCTGCCGGTTCTGGCGCTCAGTACCGCAGCGATGCTGCTGGTGGTGTTCCTGTTGATGCTGCAGCCCGATCTGGGTTCGGCAATCCTGTTTGCCGGGGTCTGGTTTGTGCTCGCGCTGCTGGCAGGCATATCGGTCCAGCTGATCGGCGTTGTCTTCGCGGGCGGCCTTGGTGCAGTCACTCTGGCCTATATGTTCTATGAAAACGGTCGCAACCGGATCGACGCCTTCCTGGGCGGCGGTACGGCGTTCGATCAAGTGGACCTGGCCAGCCGCACGCTGCTTTCGGGTGGGTGGACCGGCACCGGGATCTGGCTTGGCAAGCGCAAGATGGCGCTGCCTGAGGCGCATACCGACTATATCTTCTCGGTGATCGGGGAAGAGTTCGGCCTGCTGATGTGCATGGTCATCGTGATGCTTTATGTCGCGATCGTGCTGCGCGTGCTGCTGCGGCTGCTCAAGGAGGAAGACTTGTTCACGACGCTCGCCGCGGCTGGTCTCACTGCCCAGCTGGGCGGGCAGGCGTTCATCAATATTCTGGTCAACCTGCAGCTGTTCCCGTCAAAGGGGATGACCTTGCCGCTGATCTCCTATGGTGGTTCGTCGACAATCGCCCTTTGCCTTGGCGTCGGGTTGCTGCTGGCGATCACCCGCCGCAATCCCTTCATCGAGCGCGAGCAGTTCAAGATCGAAAGTCTGGGAGACATCCTGAAATGACCGGCGCTACGCGGCATTATGTCCTCGCGGCCGGAGGGACCGGCGGGCATCTGATCCCGGCTTTTGCCCTTGCGGTGGAGCTGGAACGCCGCGGGCATCATGTTGCCCTGGTGACCGATACGCGCGGCGCGAAACTGCCTGGAAAGCCAGACAGCCTGGTGGCCCATGTGCTCCCGGCTGGCCGGATCGGCAAGAATCCGCTGCATTGGCCCAAGGGTTTCAGCGCAATCCTTGAAGGCAAGCGCATGGCCGAGCGGCTGTTTGAGAGCTTTCAGCCATCCTGCGTGGTCGGTTTCGGCGGCTATCCCGCCTTCCCGACGCTATGGGCGGCAACGGCCACGGGTGTGCCGACTGTCATCCACGAACAGAACGCGGTGCTGGGGCGGGTCAACCGTCTGCTGGCCAAGCGGGTCGATGCGATTGCAACCTCCTACCAGCGGGTTGATCGGCTGAAAGCGAAGCTTGCCCTTAAGACCCACCTTGTCGGCAACCCGGTTCGCGCTGAGGTCCTGACCCTCCGCAACGAACCATTTCCGCCCTTTACCGAAGACGGGCTGCTGCGCGTGCTGGTGACCGGTGGCAGCCAGGGTGCCAATGTGCTTTCGCAGGTTGTGCCCGATGCGCTGGCCATGCTCCCCGCCGCGCTGCGCGGCCGTTTGCAGGTGACCCAACAGTGCCGTCCAGAGGACATTGAGGCTGTCCGTGCCCGATATGCTGGCCACGATATCCCGGCGGAATTGGGCACCTATTTCGAGAATATGGCCGAACGGCTGGCCGATACCCATCTGTTCATCGGCCGCGCGGGTGCTTCCACCATTGCCGAGCTGACCGCCGTTGGTCGCCCGGCGATCCTGGTCCCGCTGCCGATCGCAACCGACGATCACCAGGCTGCCAATACGCGCGAAATCTGTGCCGCCGGTGGCGCACGGATGATCCGGCAGGAAAAGTTCACCGCGGCCGAAGTTGCCAAGCAGATCCTCGCCATCGCGCAGAGCCCGGAAACGCTTGCCAATGCGGCGCATGCTGCCTGGAACTGCGGCTATCCCAAGGCAGTGCAGGATTTGGCCGACCTGGTGGAAAGCTTTGGCGGCGCGCCGCTGATGGACGTGATCCGCGTGGCGGAAACGCCGGGCACTGCGGCAGCCCTGGGCGGTGCCGCAGCGGCTGGTTAGGAAGGCGATTAATGAAGGGCGTAGGCACAGACATCGGCACGATCCACTTCGTCGGCATCGGCGGGATCGGCATGTCCGGCATTGCCGAAGTGATGCACAACCTGGGCTATTCGGTGCAGGGCAGTGACATTGCCGAAGGTTATGTCGTCGAGGGCCTGCGCGCCCGCGGGATCAAGGTGATGATCGGCCACAAGGCTGAGAACCTGGGCGATGCGGCGGTGGTGGTGACCTCTACGGCGGTGAAGCGCGACAACCCGGAAGTCGTCATGGCGCTGGAAAATCGCGTGCCGGTTGTCCGCCGCGCCGAAATGCTGGCCGAACTGATGCGGTTGAAGCGCACGGTTGCAGTGGCCGGGACCCACGGCAAGACCACCACAACCTCGCTGGTGGCGGCGCTGCTCGACGCGGGGGGGGTCGATCCGACCGTGATCAACGGCGGGATCATCAACTCCTACGGCTCCAACGCGCGGCTCGGCGAGAGCGAGTGGATGGTGGTCGAGGCGGATGAGAGCGACGGCTCGTTCCTGCGGCTCGACGGGACCATTGCGGTCGTCACCAACATCGATCCCGAACACCTCGATCACTACGGCAGCTTTGACGCGATCAAGGACGCCTTTGTCGAATTTATCGAGAACGTGCCTTTCTACGGCTGTGCCGTCCTCTGCATCGACCATCCCGAAGTCCAAGCCGTGATCCCCAAGGTCCGCGACCGCCGCGTAGTGACCTATGGCTTCTCCGCCCAGGCTGACGTGCGCGGTGAAAACATCACGCCGTTCCCCGGCGGTAACCGGTTCGATGTGGTGATCCGCCAGCGCGACGGCTCATCGCGCCGGATCGAAGGGATCGAGCTACCAATGCCCGGCCGCCACAATGTCCAGAACGCACTCGCCGCCGTGGGCGTCGCGGTCGAAATGGGCTGTGCCGACAGCGTCATCCAGACCGGCTTTGCCAAGTTCGGCGGGGTCAAGCGCCGCTTCACCAAGGTTGGCGAAATCGATGGCGTTACCATTATCGATGATTACGGCCACCATCCGGTCGAGATCCGGGCGGTTCTGGCCGCCGCGCGCGAAGGGGTGCAGAACCGCGTCATCGCTGTTGTCCAGCCGCACCGCTTTACCCGGCTACGCGATCACCTGGCTGAATTCCAGGCCGCCTTCAACGATGCCGATATCGTTTATGCAGCCCCGGTCTATGCCGCGGGCGAAGCGCCGATCGAAGGTATCGATTCCGCCGCGCTGGTTGCCGGGATCAAGGCCCGCGGCCACCGCTCGGCGCAGCTGATCGCCAGCGCCGATGCCCTGGCTGCCGAGCTCGCCAATATGGCCCAGCCCGGTGACATGGTGGTCTGCCTTGGCGCAGGTGACATCACCAAGTGGGCCGGCGGGCTCGAGGCCGCGATCCGCGTCTTCCGGACTGGCGGATGAACGCCGTCACGCTCCCCGCTGTCCGGGGCAAGCTGACCCCTTCGGCCCCGCTCGCTCCGCTGGTCTGGTTCAAGTCCGGCGGCGCGGCCGAGTGGCTGTTTGAACCCAAGGACCTGGCCGACCTGCAAGATTTTCTGCGGGCGCTTGATCCGGCGGTGCCAGTGATGGCGCTTGGCCTTGGATCCAACATGATTGTCCGCGATGGCGGGGTGCCGGGTGTCGTGGTGCGGCTGGGCAAGGCCTTTGCCAAGGTGGAGCGGCTCGACGAGCTGACGTTGAATTGCGGCGGCGGTGCGTCTGGCATCCTCGTTTCCTCAACCGCGCGCGACAATGGCATCGCCGGGCTTGAATTCCTCCGCTCGATCCCCGGCACAGTGGGCGGCTTCGTGCGGATGAATGGCGGCGCCTATGGCGGCGAGGTCAAGGATATCCTGATCGATTGCGATGTGGTGCTGCGCGACGGTTCGCTGGTGACCCTGCCGGTCGCCGATTTGCACTACACCTATCGCCATTCCGAATTGCCCGAGGGCGCGATTGTTGTTGCCGCACGGTTCCGGGGGCGACCCGGCCAGCCGGAGGCGATCCAGGCGGAAATGGACCGCATTTCCGCCAGCCGCGAGGCGAGCCAGCCGCTGCGCAGCAAGACCGGCGGGTCGACCTTCAAGAACCCGGCTGGGCACAAGGCCTGGCAGCTGGTTGACGAAGCCGGGTGTCGGGGGCTTCAGCTGGGCGGCGCCCAGGTCAGCGAGAAGCATACCAACTTCCTGCTCAATCTGGGCGAGGCGACCAGTGCCGATATCGAGGCGCTGGGCGAGGAAGTGCGCAAGCGGGTCAAGGCAAAGTCGGGCGTTGCGCTCGAATGGGAAATACAACGAGTAGGTAAGCCGAAGTGAGCCTCCCCAAACTCCACGTCGCGGTCCTGATGGGCGGCTGGTCGAATGAACGGCCGGTCTCGCTGATGAGCGGGGAAGGGGTGGCCAAAGCGCTGGAAGAGCGCGGGCACCGTGTCACCCGGATCGACATGGACCGCGATGTTGCGGGGAAGCTCGCGGCGGCCAAGCCCGACGTGGTGTTCAACGCACTTCACGGCACCCCGGGTGAGGATGGCTCGATCCAGGGCCTGATGGACCTGATGGGGCTGACCTATACCCATTCGGGCATGGTCTCGTCCGTCATTGCGATTGACAAGGAGCTGACCAAGCAAGCGCTGGTCCCCCACGGCATTCCGATGCCGGGCGGGCGGATCGTGCCGGTGGCAGAGATTTACGAACGCGATCCGCTTGAGCGGCCTTACGTGCTGAAGCCGGTCAACGAAGGGTCTTCGGTTGGCGTGGCGATCGTCACGGCAGAGGGCAATTACGGCAACCCGATCAGCCCGGAAACGAAGGGCCCATGGCAGGAATTCGACCAGCTGCTGGCTGAACCCTATATTCGTGGGCGTGAACTGACCACGGCCGTGTTGGGTGACCGCGCGCTGATGGTCACCGAACTGCGGCCCAAATCCGGCTTCTACGATTTCGATGCCAAGTATACCGAAGGCATGACCGAACACGTCTGCCCGGCAGAAATCCCCGATGAGATTACGCAGGCCTGCCTCGACCTGGCATTGCGGTGCCATCAACTGCTGGGCTGCAAGGGGTGCAGCCGCACCGACTTCCGTTGGGATGACGAGCGCGGGGTCGAAGGCCTGTTCGTGCTGGAAACCAATACCCAGCCGGGGATGACCCCGCTCAGCCTGGTACCAGAGCAGGCCCGGCATCTGGGAATCGAGTATGGCGAACTGGTCGAGATGATCATCGCTGAGGCCCTGGCCGACAAGGATCGCAAGGGGGGCAAGCGATGAGCCAGACCATCAAGCGTGGCGGCAAGAGCGTCCGCAAGGCCGCCGCGACCCAGGGTAAGGTCCGTCAGGTCCGCGCAGCCAAGGCCAAAACCGGTTCGGTCCTGGGTGCAGTGTTGGGCTGGTTGCCGATCAGCGAAGAGCAGTGGCAGCGCATTTTCCTCGCCGCGATCCTGGGGGCTGCGGCGGTCTTGGCCTGGATTGTTGCCAGCTTTGCCGGGGTGCCCGCCATGGCCGAGGCCCAACTGGCGACCGTTTCACGCAGCGCCGGGTTCGAAGTTCGCCGTGTAGAAGTCCGCGGCACAAAGAATCTCAACGAACTGAAGGTTTATGAACGCGCGCTGGCGGAGCGGGAGCGGGCCATGACCATGGTCGATGTTGCCGCGTTGCGCGCCGAGCTGCTCCAGCTTTCGTGGGTTGAGGATGCCCGTGTTTCGCGCCAGCTACCGGATACGCTGGTGATAGACATTGTCGAGCGCAAGCCAGCCGCGGTGCTGCGCAAGGTGGACAAGCTGGTGCTGATCGATGCCACCGGCCACGAACTCGAGGTGGTCGGCCCGGCCCGCGCCCAGGGCAAGCTGGTGGTTTCCGGGCTGGGTGCAGGGCAACAGGTGGTTGCCCTGCAGGCACTGATGGCTGCGGCACCAGCGCTGAAGCCGCAACTGCGCGAGGCCGAATGGATCGGCAATCGCCGCTGGAACTTTACCTTTAAGACCGGCCAGGTCCTGGCTCTGCCCGAAGGGGCGGACCTTTCTGCCAAGGCGCTGATGACCTTCGCCCGGCTTGATGGGGTCAACCGCCTGCTGGGCGGTAAGGTTGCCGCCTTCGACATGCGCGCGGGCGACCGGATTTATCTGCGAGTTCCCGGTCGAACTGACCCGGTCGAGCAGGCTGGGTTTGCGCCGGTACCGGCACCGGCAGCGGTTGTGGCCCTGGCTGAAAAGCCGGCCGATCCTGCTGCCCTGCCGAAGCCCGCAGCCAAGTCCATGCCGGAAGCGGATGCCAAGCCCAAAACAGAAGCAAAGCCAAAGTCAGAGGCAAAGCCAAAGTCAGATGCGAAGCCAAAGGCTGAAACGAAAGCAAAGGCCGAACCGAAGGTGAAGCCGAAAACGGAAACAAAGGCCAAGCCTGAAACGAAGGCCAAGTCTGAGACCAAGCCCAAGCCTGCTGCCAAAACCTCGGCCCCGACCAAGAAGGGCAAAGACTGATGGCCACGGCTCGCATCGTCCGCACCTTTGGCGCAGTCAACATCGGTTCGTTCAGGATCTCCGCGATGGTCGCGGGTCTTACCGAGACCGGCGAGATGGTCGTGCTTGGCTCGGGGCACCGTGCCGCCCAGGGGATCAAGCGCGGCTATGTTACCGACATGCAGGCGGCAACCTATGCCGTGCGCGATGCAGTTGAACGCGCTGAGAAACTGGCGAACACGGCGGTCAGCTCGGTCTGGATCGGCTCTTCCGGCGCCGGTCTGGCCAGTCAGGTTGCCCAGATTGAAATCGACATCGGCGGGCGCCGGATCGAGGAAGATGACATCGAAGCCCTGCTGGTTGCCGCCCAGGGCGTGATCCAGCCCGACGGCCGGATGGTCCTGCATGCCCAACCAGCGCACTACACGCTCGATGGGGCAGACGGGGTGTCCGATCCCAAGGGGCTGCATGCCGAGCGACTGGGCGTGGATATTCACGTGATGCTGGCTGATGGCGCACCGATCCGCAACATCACCGAAGCGGTCCAGAATGCGCACCTGCAGGTCGAGTCGGTGGTCGCTTCACCCATCGCCGCCGGCTATGCCTGTCTTAGTCCGGAAGAGCGCGATCTGGGTGTCGCGCTGGTCGAGTTTGGCGCGGAAGTAACCAATGTGTCGGTTTACGCCGCAGGCATGTTGCTTGGCCTCGTCACAATCCCGATGGGGTCAGGTGACGTGACCGATGCCATCGCCTCGGCCTTCGGGATTCGCCGCTTCCAGGCCGAGCGCCTCAAGTGCGTGCATGGCTCGGCCATCGCCAGCCCGTCGGATCACCGCGAGATGATCCCGGTTAATGCGCCCGGCGATGAAATGACCGGTCCGATTGCCCGGCACGCCGACGACAAAAATCGGATTCCGCGGGCTGAGCTGATCTCGGTCATTACCGAACAGATGGCGCGGTTGATGGACGAGGTGGGGCGGGCGCTCAAGTCGCTTGGCTTCACGGGGCAGCGTGGCCAGCAGATCGTATTGACCGGCGGCGGCGCGGAATTGGCCGGGCTGGCGGACTATGCCCAAAGCGCGTTGGGCAAGCCGGTCCGAATCGGCCGCCCACTTCACATTAAAGGTTTGCCAGAAGCCCATGCAACGCCTGGATTTTCCACGCTGACCGGCTTGGTGTTATACGCCGCTGCGGACCCGATCGACATTCGCAAGGTTGGGCGGGCCAAGCAGGACATCACCCGGTTTGATAAGCTGGGACTTGTTGGCCGGGTATACCGCGCCTTGCGCGAATATTTCTGATCCCGCGATAGTCACCACAAAGCCTGAGGGCGACTGTGGACAACGCGGCTCTATGGGTTGGAAACTTGGGTTTTTGCGGTGCAGTAAACCCGCAGTTTAGGATTTGAATCCGCTTGCCGGACAGGAGCGCGCCATGAGCATCAATATCGGACCGCCAGCCGTCGAAGAGCTGCGTCCCCGGATCACTGTGATCGGGGTGGGCGGTGCGGGCGGTAACGCCATTGCCAACATGATCACCGCTGGGATCGAAGGCGTTGATTTCATTGTTGCCAATACGGATGCGCAGGCGCTCAACAATTCGATCGCGGAGCACCGGATCCAGTTGGGTCCCGATATCACCCAGGGTCTGGGTGCCGGTTCGCGCCCCGAAGTGGGCAAGGCTGCGGCCGAGGAAACCCTGGCTGAGATCGACCGCGCGCTGGATGGCGCACACATGTGCTTCATCGCTGCCGGCATGGGCGGCGGCACCGGCACCGGCGCGGCTCCGGTTGTGGCCAAGGCCGCCCGTGAAAAGGGTGTCCTGACCGTTGGCGTGGTGACCAAGCCGTTCCTGTTCGAAGGCACCCGCCGGATGCGCTCGGCCGAAGCCGGGATCGAGGAACTGCAGAAGCACGTCGATACCTTGATCGTCATCCCCAACCAGAACCTGTTCCTGGTGGCCAAGGCGGAAACGACCTTCAAGGAAGCCTTCCATCTGGCCGACGAAGTGCTGCAGCAGGGCGTGCGCTCGATCACTGACCTGATGGTCATGCCGGGCCTGATCAACCTCGACTTTGCTGATGTCCGTTCGGTTATGGCCGAAATGGGCAAGGCGATGATGGGCACCGGCGAAGGCCACGGTGAAAACCGTGCTTTGGAAGCGGCGGAGAAGGCCATTGCCAACCCGCTGCTCGATGGCGTTTCGATGCAAGGCGCGAAGGGCGTGATCATCTCGATCATCGGCGGCGAAGACATGAAGCTGCTTGAGGTCGACGAGGCCGCCAACCACATTCGTGAACTGGTTGATCCGAATGCCAACATCATCTGGGGTTCGGCGTTTAATCCGGACCTGCAGGGCAAGATTCGCGTTTCGGTCGTTGCAACCGGCATTGAACAGAGCGCCGCTCAGGCCGAAGAGGCCAGCCGTCCCTTCACGCTGGGCGGTTCGCGTGGTCCGGTCCGGCCGCAGGCCGAACCGCAGCCGATCCAGCCCCTGTTCGAACGTGCGGAACCTGCTCCTGAGCCTCAGCCTGAGCCAGAAGCAGCGGCCGCGCCGGCGCCGATTGCCGAAGAAGCGCCGGCTTCGACCAACTATGATGATGCTTGGGGCGCCGCCCCCGCTTCGGACGAAATCGAAACGGCCTCTGCTGCTGAGCCGCTCGAGCTTGAATTTGAAGCCGAGGAACCGGAAGCTGCGCCCGCTGCCGAGGCGCCGCCGTCGGACGAACTGCTGCTCGATGCGTCGCGCCTTGTCGAAGAAGACCAACCGGTTGCCGGGGGACTTTCCGGTCGACGTCGTGGCCTTGTCTCCAGCGACAGCGGTGAAGACTTTGCAATGG
>JBEEIN010000275.1:0-2986 GCA_041169825.1 Pseudomonadota bacterium | reverse complement strand
AGGTCGAAGGCCACACTATTTGCGCCTTGGGCGATGCGGCTGCCTGGCCGATCCAGGGTCTGATCCGTCACTTCCGCCCCGAAATCGAGCGGCGGATTGCCGAAAACGTGCGTGAGGCTGCCGAGTGAGGCAGGCCATTCGCCTTGTTTCCCTGGTTGCGCTGGCCAGCGCGCCGGTTTCTGCTGCCGAGCCGCCAAGCCCGCAGCAGATCCGCGCATTCCTGGCGCAGTACGGTGCGTGCGTTGCCAAGCGCGAACCGGAACTGGCCCAGAAGTCGGTGCTGAGCGGTGCCAGCTTCAGCCGTGACAGCGCGGAGGGCAAGCGTCTGATGCAGCGCGAATGCATGGATCCGGAATTGCTTCGCAATCAGGCGGATGGTTTTGCCGGGCGCCTGCGCATGCGTTTTGATGAAGACACCTATCGCGGCGTCATCGCTGAGGCACTGGTTGCCAGCCAGGGCGCTGCGGTGGATGCAGCAACCCTTCCGGCTATTGCCGTGCTGACATACGAAGAACCGCGCCCGCTGCGTACCGTCGACCGGGAAGGGAAGCCTATCCCTGAGGAAGGGCTGGCCCGCCAGCGCGCCGCGATCGCCCGCAAGACCCAGGCCATGCTGATGGGCAAGCTGGGTGAATGTGCCGTCCGGGCTGCACCGGCACAGGCGCGGGCCGTGATGTCGACCGCGATTGACACGCCGGCCGAGCTGCAGGCGCTCAATGCCCTGGGGCCGACCCTTGGCCAGTGCATCAAGGCGGGTGAAACCGTCTCGCTAGACCGCATCAGCGTGCGCGGCGCGCTCGCCATTGCCTATTACCGCCTTTCCCAGGCCAAGCCTTCCGGAGCGATCCAGTAATGCCCAAGGTAACCGTCGACGGCGTGGAACTTGAGGTCCCGGCAGGGGCCACGGTCCTGCAGGCCTGTGAAATGGCCGGCAAGGAAATCCCGCGCTTTTGCTATCACGAACGCCTCTCGATCGCCGGCAATTGCCGGATGTGTCTGGTTGAGGTGAAGCCCGGACCGCCGAAGCCGCAGGCTTCCTGCGCCCTGCCGGCCGCAGAAGGTCAGGAAATCCGTACCGATAGCCCGATGGTCAAGAAGGCGCGGGAAGGGGTGATGGAATTCCTCCTGATCAACCATCCGCTCGATTGCCCGATCTGTGACCAGGGCGGCGAATGCGATCTGCAGGACCAGTCGGTCGCCTATGGCCGCGGCGCCTCGCGCTATGATGAGAACAAGCGCGCGGTGACTGAAAAGTACATGGGGCCGCTGATCAAGACGGTTATGACCCGTTGCATCCACTGCACGCGCTGCGTGCGCTTCTCGGAAGAAATCGCGGGTGTGGATGAGATCGGCGCGCTCTATCGCGGCGATGCGATGCAGATCACGACCTATCTGGAAAAGGCCGCGGCGCATGAGCTGTCGGCCAATGTGATTGATCTTTGCCCGGTCGGCGCGCTGACCTCGCGCCCCTATGCCTTTGAGGCGCGGCCGTGGGAGCTGAAGAAGACGCTGTCGATCGACGTTTCGGACGCGGTGGGTTCGAACATCCGGCTCGACAGCCGCGGCCGCGAAGTGCTGCGCATCCTGCCGCGCGTCAACGATGACGTGAATGAGGAATGGCTGTCGGACAAGGCCCGCTATCAGGTCGATGGCCTAACCCGCCGCCGGCTTGACCGTCCGTGGATCCGCCGTGATGGCAAGCTGACCGCCGCCACCTGGGAAGAAGCCTTCGCCGCCGTGGCCAAGGTCAATCCGGGCAAGTCGATTGGCGTGGTCGCCGGTGACATGGTCGATTGCGAGACCATGTTCGCTGCAAAGGCGCTGGCGGGTGCCCTGGGCAGCAAGCTGCTCGAAGGCCGCCAGACGGGCCTTGATTACGATTGCTCGAACCTGGCCGCGGTGAATTTCAATTCGACCATCGCTGGGATCGAAGATGCCGACGCTGTGCTGGTCATCGGCAGCCAGGTCCGCTGGGAAGCGCCGCTGGTCAACACCCGCCTGCGCAAGGCTGCGAAGCGCGGCGCCAAGGTCTTCGTGGTTGGTCCGGAATGGGATGCGACCTACGCCGTCACCAACCTTGGCAATGACCTGGCCGTGCTCGACAAGCTCCCCAAGGACGCCGCTGATGCGCTCAAGAATGCGCAGCGTCCGGCAATCATCCTCGGTGGCGCCGCACTCGGCAAGGGGGCGCTCGGTCCTGCACTCGCGCTGGCCGAAAAGTACAAGCTGGTCCGCGATGGCTGGAATGGCTTCAACGTGCTGCACATGGCGGCAGCGCGGATGGGCGGGCTGATGCTGGGTTATGCCCAGAAGGGCGGCATTGCCGATCTGATCAAGGCCAAGCCCAAGCTGCTGCTTTCGCTCGGCGCGGACGAGGTAGACTATACCAAGTTTGCCGACAGCATTGTCGTTTATGTCGGTCACCACGGTGACAAGGGCGCCCACGCGGCTGACATCATCTTGCCCGCCGCTGCCTTCAGCGAAAAGGCGGGGACCTATGTCAACACCGAGGGCCGGGTGCAATTTGCCGAGCAGGCCGTCTTCGCCCCGGGCGATGCCCGTGAGGATTGGACGATCCTGCGCGCACTGGCCGATGCCCTGGGTGTCTCGGTCGGGTTTGATAGCTTCGCCGAACTGCGCGCTGCGATGATCAAGGCCGTGCCGGCGCTCGGCGCTGAAGGCCTGGTCGCCTACGGCGCACTGCCCAAGGCCGACAAGGCCAAGGCCGCAGGCGCGATTGAAGCCTACCCGATCAAGGACTTTTACCTCACCAACCCGATCGCCCGGGCCAGCGAAACCATGCAGCGCTGCTCGGCTGAACTGCTCCATGGTGAGCACTTCGCGGAGGCCGCGGAATGACCGAGTTCTTCCAATCCCTCGGCATGACCTATGACTGGGCGTGGTTCACCGCGACCATCGCCGGGATCCTGCTGATTGCCCTGCCGCTGATGCTGGCCGTGGCGATGATCATCTATGTCGACCGCAA
>JBEEIN010000274.1:0-7238 GCA_041169825.1 Pseudomonadota bacterium | reverse complement strand
TCCTTGGTCAGCCGCAGCCCCATCGGGCTGGTCAACAGCATCTCCCCGGCCAGCGCCAGGGCCTTGTCGAGCAGCTCTTCCTGCGGAACAATCTCGCTGAACAGGCCGCAAGCGACGGCCTTTTCCGCGCTCATGAACTTGCCGGTCAGCAGGTATTCGCTGGCCACCGAACTGCCGACCAGCCGCGGCAGAAAATAGCTGGCGCCCATGTCACAGCCGCCCAGGCCGATCTTGATATAGGCGGCATTCATTCGCAGGTCCGGCGCTGCGTAGCGCACGTCTGACGACAGCAGCAGCGAGAAACCGCCGCCGCAGGCCGGGCCCTGGGCGCAGGCGATGATCGGTTGCGGGCACTTGCGCATCGCCTGCATCACCGCCGCGATCATCCGCTGGGTGCGCCAGGACTGGTGGACTGGGCCGGCATCCGGATCGGGTGTCCACCCGCCCAGATCCAGCCCGGCGCAAAAGGCCCGGCCCTCGGCCCGCAGGATTACCACCCGCACCGCGGGGCGCTGGACCAGCCCGGTGAAGTAATCGAGCAGCGCCTGGATCAGCGGCTCGTTCATGGTGTTGAGCTTGTCCGGCCGGTTGAGGCTGACCACCTCCACCGCGCCGCGATTTTCAATTGTGATCACCTGTTCCGCCATGGCCCCGCCCCTCAATCCGGTTTGACTCCAGTTGACCGACACCGACCGCCGTGGCAAGGCCCGCCTCGCCCGAGCGGGTGTAGCTCAATGGTAGAGCAGCAGCTTCCCAAGCTGAATACGAGGGTTCGATTCCCTTCACCCGCTCCACTTTCCTGCACAAATTATCCCATCCAGGCCGCCGCCAGTTCGGCTGGTGCGCCGGTCCCGAAGACGTAGCGGTCGGGGCGGACAAGGACGGCTTCGCACTGCTGGCTATCGAGCCAGCGCCCCAGTTGTTCGGCGAAGGGGGCAAGGTCGGGGTTAGCCAGATCTTCCCGGCTGATCAGCCAATGGCCAAGGCCAAGCACTTCATCCAGCCGCGCGCCGTCGGCGGCGATGGGCTGCGGGAAATAGCTGCCCGCCGCGGGCGTGCCCGGCAGGATCAGCCCAGCCGAGATCGGCGGATAGGCCGGGGGGCCATCGGGCAGCTTGCCAAGCGCGCGGGCCAGTTTGAACTTCATATCACGCAACCAGGCACCCAAGCGGCTGGTGATGCAGACGGTCTTACCCATCATGATCGCCATGGCGATCGTCGCGCGCAGGTTGGGTTCGCGTTCGGGCTGGTAACTGTCGAGCAAGGCATGATCCGCCCCGCCGTGGATCACGGCCGCCAGTTTCCAGGCCAGGTTCGCCGCATCGCGCAGGCCCGAACACATGCCCTGGCCGGCAAAGGGCGGCGTCTGGTGCGCGGCATCACCGGCGAGCAGGACCCGCCCCTTGCGCCACTGCGCCGCAATACGCGCGCGGAAGGTGTAAACCGCCTTGCGTTCCAGCCGCACCGCGCCCTGCACATCCCAGGGTTCCAACAGCTTCTCGATGAAGGCATCGTCGCTCACCTGTTCGGCCGTTTCGCCCGGCTTGATCATGAATTCCCAGCGGTGCCGCCCTTCGCCCATCAATACGCAGGTGGTTGGGCGTTCCGGATTGCAGATCTGGAGGTTGGCGGTTGGCAGACGCGAGTAATCATCGACCAGCACGTCAACGACCAGCCAGGGCTCCTCGAAATTGAGGTCATCGAATTCAATCCCGGCAGCCTTGCGCACCGGGCTGCGCGCGCCATCTGCGCCGACGAGATAGCGGCAGCGGATCGTCCGCTGGCCCTCCAGCGTCGCGACTTGCGCGCTGATGCCGTCGCCGTCGTCCTCGAATGCGGTGAGCTCCCAGTTGTAATGAAGCTCCGCGCTGGGCTGTTCTGCCAGAGCCTTGTGCAGTTCGGCCTCAACGCTGGGCTGGTGGATCATGTTGGCGGCGGGCCAGCCGCCAGGACCAATCTGCTCTGCCCCTTCAAAGCGGAGCAACACATCTCCCTTGGCGTTGAGGAAATCATAGCGGCTGGCGCGGCGGGCGGTCTTCATCACGGCATCGGCCACGCCGGCCTCTTGCAGGATCCGCATCCCTTCGTGATCGATATGCGCGGCGCGGGGGAGTGGATAGATCGCCGCTTCCTTTTCCGCGACGATCACCGACACGCCGCGACGCGCGAGCAGGATCGCCAGGGTCACGCCGGTTGGCCCGCCGCCGGCGATCAGGACATCACAATCGAACCCCGCCCCCGCCATGGTCTTACCCCTACGCGACCATCGTGCCTTCGATATGGCCCAGACCGTCTACTTCACAGCGGACAACATCGCCGGGTTGCAGGAACTGGCGCGGGTCCATCGCCGCCCCGACCCCACCCGGCGTGCCGGTGAACAGGCAGTCGCCCGGTTCCAGCGTCATCCCGATCGAAAGATGCTCAACCTGCTGCCAGATATTGAAGACCAGGTGGCGGGTATTCGAATCCTGCCGCTTCTCACCATTGACGAAGCAGCGCAGGCCAAGCTGGTGCGGATCGCCCGCTTCGTCCGCCGTCACGATCCACGGACCCATCGGCGCGTGGGTATCAAAGCTCTTGCCCAGCGACCATTGCGGACCAGCATGCTGCCAAATCCGCTCGGTCACGTCGTTGCCCACGCAATAGCCAAAGATCGCGGCTGGCGCTTCGGCTGCGCTGACATGCTTGCCGCCCTTGCCGACGACGGCGACCAGTTCGACCTCATAGTCGGCGGTCATGGTGCCCTTGGCGATCTCGATCGGATCGAAAGGGCCATTGACCGAGGTCTGCGCCTTGGTGAACCAGACCTGCCGTTCGGGCGTGGCCATGTTGGATTCCGCAATGTGGTCGGCATAGTTGAGGCCAATCGCGAAGATCTTGCCGGGGCGTTGCACCGGTGCCTCGAGCCGGACCGAAGCCAGCGGCACACCGCCGCCGGCGGCGGCCTTGGCTTCGAGTTGCGGCTTCAGAGCGTCCCAATCGCGGATCAGGTCAATCATTGTGCCGGGCACGCCGCTGTCGATCACGGTGTCTCCCACCACGATCCCGGTGCGGGTCTGGCCATCGGCGGTATAGGTGCAGAGCTTCATGCGGCAGTTTCCTTGGGCTTTGAACGGAACAGGCCCAGCACGCGCAGGCGCAGGGCCATGAAAAACGAGACCAGGCCGGGCGGCGGTGGCAGCTTTCCGGCAAACATCGGATGCGGCGAACCCCATTGGACCGCGAGCAGCGCGCTCATCGGTTGCTTTTGTGGTGGATCGGCGGCGGTGAAGAGATCGCCATCGGTCCAGTGCTCCAGCTCGTTGCCGAACGGGTCCTTCCAGTAATCGAAGATCTGGCTGCCCATGATGTGGCGGCCCACACCCCAGGCCGGCTGGCGCTTTTGCGATTTCAGGTGCTGGTGGCCCAGCATCAGGTCATCGAGGTTGGTCACTTCGAACGCGGCGTGAAGGATGCCAAGCGGACCGGGCAGCTGGGCCAGGAACAGGGTGTGGTGATCGGCCGGCTTGTCACCCCGGTCACAGCGCATGAAGGCGCCCAGCGGAACATTCGCCGCCGCTTCAACCTCGTCCGAGGTGATGAAGCCGAAGCGGTCCTTGTACCACTGCTCTGATGTCCGGAAATCGCGGACCTTGAGCACGGCATGGCCGATCCGCTTTACATGAGCAGGCCGCGGGGCAAGCCGCACGGTCTGCCGAAGGCGCGGCTTGGCCGACGCGGTATTGACCGGCAGGTCGGCGGGCTGCGGCAGGCCTTCGCCCCTCGCCTGGCCGGCCACAACTTCCACTCCGTAGCCGTCGGGATCAGTCAGGCGAACAATCTTGCCGCCGCCGGGTTCGGCCAGGTCTTCGACCGGTACGCCCTCGCTAGCGGCCAAGGTTTCAAGGTCTGCCAAGGTTTCGGCGCGCAGACCCAGCGCGAGAAATCGGGCTTCACCCGGCTCGGTAACGTGGACGAAGGGCCGACCGTCGCTGCCACGGCCATAGAGCCGCCCGTCCGCCGCAAAGCAGTCCAGCCCGAAGTCCTCCAGAAAGGCACGCATCTTCGAAAGATCGGGGGCGGTATAGCGGACATGGGCAATGTCCTCGATCCGGATCGTGCTCATCGGCCAGCTCTCCCGCGCCGGGCTTCACCGGCCCGAGTCGCAATTGACTATTTGGTCAGATTATTGACAAATGACCGAATGGTCAAGTAAGCCGAGCCAATGACCGGAAAGCCGCTCCACCCGCGCGCCCAGCGTACTTATCGGGCGCTCATCGATGCCGGACTTGAGCTATTGGCGGACAGTCCGATTGATGCTCTGGCGATCGACGAGATTGTTGCCCGCGCAGGCGTGGCCAAGGGCAGCTTCTTCAACCATTTTGCTGACAAGTCCGCTTTTGGTGAGGCGATCGGGGCAGAGATCCGCGCGGAATTGGAAGAACGCATCGGCACTGCCAACGCCGACATCGCCGACCCGATCGGGCGGCTGGCCGGGGGCATGCGCACCGGCCTGGGCTTTGCGCTGGATGAACCGCGCAAGACCGCGATCATGCTGCGCAATGCCAGCAATTCAACCCTGCGCGACCAACCGCTCAACGCCGGTGTGGCGGCAGACATGAACGCGGCCTTTGCCACCGGACGACTGCGCGCGGAGGCCCGCGAAAGCGGCGTGCGGTTCTGGCTGGGCCTGTGCCAGGTGCTGATGGCCAACGCGATCGAACGGCGGATCGACCGCGCCGAAGGGGCACGGCGGCTGGCAGAGATGCTGGTGCTGGGGCTGACCGGCCTTGGCCTGTCGACCGAGGACGCGGCGGCCTATGCCTCAAGCAGTGCGGGGCTGCTCTTGACCCGGGCCTAGTTCCGGCAGGTGGACCATCCAGACCAGCACCGCGCCCAGTGTAAGCGCCGCCATGCCAATGCCCTGCGCCAGGCTGTAACTGCCCAAATGGTCATGCAGCAGGCCAACGCCGACAATGCCGGTTGCATTGCCGATCCAGCTGAAGCCATGCAGCGCGCCATAGATCGTGCCATACTGCGCAATCGGGAACCGACGCGCGACGAAATAGGCGAACAGGTCTAGCTCCACCCCCTGCTGCAGTCCGATCATCGCAGCGGCAAGGATCGCCGCCCAATAGACCTGATCGGTCAGCAACAGCAGCAGGAACCCGCTACCCGGAATGATCGTGAACACCAGCGCGACGGTCTGGGGGCGGAAGTGATCCAGCAAGAAGCCGCCGCCCAGCCGGCCGATGAACTGGCCAATGGCAAACACTGAGACTGCCAATGCGCCGGTTGCGGCATCAAACCCCTCTTCTTGGATGATTGGGGAGAGCTGGCCAACAAAGCCTGCTGTCGCCAGCCCCATCGCCATAATACTCAGGGTCATAAGCCGGAAATCACGGTTGCGAAGGAACGACCAGCCGCCGCCCCCACCCTTCCCAGTGCTGGCCTGAACGGGCGGCCCCTCGTGCGGAATTACGAGCATCACCGCTGGAACCCCGACCAGCGCCATGAAGCCTGACAGGGCCAGGAAGCCGCCGCGCCAGCCATGATCGGCGATGATCGGCTCAAGGATCAGCGGAGCGGCAATCGCAAAGATCGAGACACCCGTGGCCATCAACCCCAGCGCAAGGCCGCGGCGCCTGTTGAAATGGGCATTGACCGGGCGGGTCAGGACCAAGGCGGTGGTTCCCACCCCGAAGAAGCCCAGAATGGCAATGGTCAGCGCCATGTGGAACAGGGTCGACGCATAGAGCACCGACAGGACCTGACCAGCAATCACGATCAGGGCACAGGTCAGATAGACCGGCTTGAACCCCAGGCGATCCACGGCCCGGCCGACAACCACCGCCCCCAGCGCGCCGGTAACGATCAGCGCCTGAATCGATCCGATCTCACCTCGCGACACACCCAGTTCGCGCGACAGCGGGAGAACGAACATGTTGAACGTGAAGAACAGCAGGACGATCCCTGCCCCCGCGCCCAACGCGCAGCCGAGTACGATCCGCCAGCCGATGGTCCACTCGCTCTCTTGCGGGAGCGGCGCCAGGGTTTCGGTCATTCCTCTACCGCGAAGGTGATCTCGGCATGGTCCTGCAGGCGCTTGACCAGGGCTTCACCCAGCAGCGCGCCCGGCGTGGCAACGCCGCCGCCGGCCTGGCATTCGAGCAGGGCAATCCCGGTTTCGGCGATCATCCGGCTGGTTGAGCCATAGCCCGGATCATAGCGCCCCTTGACGCCATAGCGCAGTTCCCGGCCATCGGGCCATTCACCCACGAACAGCACGTCGTAAAAGCCGTTCTCGCGCTCTTGCTTGCTGGGGCCCTCACCCGGCTTGGGCGGCTTGGCCCCAAACGGGTTCTTGAGCATTTCGGCCACGGCATGGGCCGCCTTTTCGCCCAATTCGCCCGGGCTGGTCAGCATCATTTCGTCGTATTTGAAGTCGGCGCCATAGGGGTGGCCGAGCAGGAAATTGGTGCGGTGGACATTCTTGGTATTGATCGTCGCCATGATGAACGGCGCGGCCCACTTGCCCAGCTTGTCATCATATTCGGGCAGCAGGCCCATCGGCTGGCTCGGCCCTTCAAAGCCGGGAGTCAGGCCAAAGGGGCTCTGCAGGATCGGGATCAGGCTGGGCTTCTTAGCGACCGACTTCATCGTTTCGGTCAGGCTCGCCGCCGTCCCGCCCGAGAAGGTGCCCTGCATCGCCCGGACCCGGCCCTTCACGCGCGGCGCCGGGCTGCCGAAGCGCGCCTTGGCCTCCTGTTGCAGCATGAATACACCCAGATCGAAGGGGATTGAATCGAAGCCCGATGAGAAGGCGATCCGCGCCCCGCTGGCTTGGGCCTGATCGTGATAGGCATCGATCATCTCGCGCATCCAGCCGGGTTCGCCGCAGAGGTCGGCATAGTCAGTCCCGGCGGCGACACAGGCCTTGAGCAGCGGCTCACCATACAACTGATAGGGACCGACCGTGGTGACGACCACGCGGGTGCTTTCTGCCAGGGCCTGCATGCTAGCCGGGTCATCCGAATTGGCGACCACCAGCAGCGTATCGGCGGGCGCGCCGATCAGATCGCGCACCTCGGCCAGCTTTTCCGCCGAGCGACCGGCCATGGCCCATTTCGGGCCCTGCCCCTGATAGTGATGCGCCAGATATTCGGCGACAAGGCGGCCGGTGTAGCCGGTCGCGCCATAGACCACGATGTCATAGGGACGGTCTGCCTTGGCAGTCATGCAAGTCTCTCCATTGGCCG
>JBEEIN010000273.1:0-4246 GCA_041169825.1 Pseudomonadota bacterium | reverse complement strand
CGGTCTTCCGGGGTTTCCTGGAAATGCCAGACATATTCGCCGGTATCCGGCTTCACCGCCACGATCGAGGCGGTGTAAAGGCTGTCACCCGCGCCATTGGTATTGCGATAGGCCGGGTTCCACGGTTCGGCATTGGCCGTGCCGAAATAGACCAGGTCGGTCTTGGGATCATAGGTAATCGAATCCCACACCGTGCCACCGCCGCCGCGCTTGTAGAAATCGCCGCTCCAGGTCTTGAGCGCGGCATCAAGGTGCTTGCCATCCTGCGGCTTCGACGGATCGCCGGGGACAGTGTGGAAGCGCCACAGCTCGTTGCCAGTTTCGGCATCAAAGGCAGCCAGATAGCCACGGGTGAAGTATTCCGAACCGGCCGAACCGATCAGCACCCGGCCCTTGACGATGCGCGGCGCGCCCGTGATCGCCATGTGCGATCCTTCGGGGATCGTCAGCTTCTTCCACACGACCTTGCCGGTCTTGGCATCCAGCGCGACGAGGTAGCCATCCAGCGTGCCGACGAACACCTTGTTGCCATAAAGGGCGACGCCACGGTTGACCGCGTCGCAGCACACCTCAACCAGCTTGGCGCGCGGCACTTCGGGATCATAGGACCACTTGAGCGCGCCGGTCTTGGCATCATAGGCCTTGACCATTGACCAGGCGGTGGTGGTGTAGAGCACGCCATCGTGCATCAGCGGCGTGGCTTCCTGCCCGCGCGCCGTATCCAGATCGGCCGACCAGGCCAGGCCCAGCTGGCTGACGTTGCTATCGTTGATCAAGGTCAGGTTGGAAAAACGCTGCTCGCCATAGTCGCGGCCATAAGACAGCCATTCGCCATCCGCCGCGGCCAGGATCTTGGCGTCGGTCACGCCTTCGGTCGCTGGCGGTGAAACCGATTTACCGCAGCCGGTCAGCGCCAGCAGTGCAGCGGCAGCAAGCAGCCTTAAACGCATTGCATCCATCCCCTTCCTTTTGGTGAGCCTTTGACCCTCCCGGGGCCGGCTCCGTTAGCGGACAGTCTGCCGTTAATCGCCCGGTTAAGCTAGCCCTCTTGTGCGATCGGGGTTATCACGAGGTATCGAGCGAAAGGAACTTGGCCATGTGTGATGATCTGACCGCAATCGAGGAAGAACAGGCGCTGGAATCCCGCGGAATTGACCGGCGCAGTTTTGCCGCGCTGGGGGCTGCTGGGTTTGGCGTATTTGCTGCGCCGCTGGCTGGTGCCGTGGCGGGCGGTTTGACCGAGCGGATGGTTTCGGTACCGACTCCGGATGGGAAGATGGATGCCTTCTTTGTCCATCCGGCCAAGGGCAGGCACCCCGCCGTAATCCTTTGGCCTGATATCGCGGGCCTGCGTGATGCCTACAAGGTGATGGCACGGCGGCTGGCGGGGGAAGGCTTCGCCGTGCTGGTGCTGAACCAGTATTACCGTTCCGCCCCCGCTCCCCTGTTCAAGGCCATCAGCGAATGGCGCACACCCGAAGGGCAGGCCCGGCTGCGGCCGATGATCCCTTTGCTCAATTCCGGCGCGATTGAACGCGATGCCCGGGCGGCGGCGGCCTGGCTCGACAAGCAGGTGGTGGTCAATGTGAAGCGGGGGATCGGCACGGCGGGCTATTGCATGGGTGGGCCCTTCACGGTTCGCACCGCCCATGCCCTGCGCGATCGGGTCCGTGCCGCCGCCTCGTTCCACGGGGCGTCGCTGGTCACCGACAAGCCCGACAGCCCCCATCTGCTGTTCCCGGCCACCAAGGCCAGCTATCTGTTTGCCATCGCCCGCAATGACGATGCCCGCGCGCCGGGCGACAAGGACGCCTTGCGCGCTGCAGCCAAGGCGGCGGGACGACCAGCGGAAGTAGAGGTCTATCCTGCCGACCACGGCTGGTGCACGATCGATGCGCCGGTCTACGACAAGGTTCAGGCCGAACGCGCCTGGGCGCGGATGTTGGTGCTGTTCAAGACGCTTTAACACAACGCAGGGCGAATTCGGATT
Organism: Pseudomonadota bacterium; assembly: GCA_041169825.1. Lineage (GTDB taxonomy): Bacteria > Pseudomonadota > Alphaproteobacteria > Sphingomonadales > Sphingomonadaceae > Novosphingobium. Next base: position 2,256 of record JBEEIN010000273.1, on the reverse strand, counting down.
CACTTGCCCCGCATCGGGAACGCGCTAACATCATGGCATTAAATGATTTTAGGAGTGTGTGATGGAAGCCTTCCTGCTGGCACTGCTGCTGCTGGTTTTCGTGTTCCTGCTGATGGGTGTGCGGGTCGTTCGTCAAGGCTATGTCTACACGATCGAGCGGCTTGGAAAGTATACGCTGGCAGCTCAACCGGGGCTTCACGTGATCATTCCGTTCATTGACCGGGTTGGTCACAAGGTGAACATGATGGAGCAGGTGCTCGATATTCCGGGCCAAGAAATCATCACCCGAGATAATGCCATGGTCGGGGTTGACGCTGTGGTGTTCTTTCAAGTGCTCGATGCCGGCAAGGCGGCCTATGAGGTGGCAGATCTCTATGTCGCTATCATGCAGCTCACGACCACCAACCTGCGGACCGTAATGGGATCGATGGATCTCGATGAAACATTGTCCAAGCGGGACGAGATCAATGCCCGGCTGCTGGCGGTGGTGGATCATGCCACCTCGCCCTGGGGTGTGAAGATCACCCGCGTGGAAATAAAGGACATCCGCCCCCCAGCAGATATTTCCAATGCCATGGCCCGGCAGATGAAGGCCGAACGCGAAAAGCGTGCTCAGATCCTCGAAGCTGAAGGTCTGCGGGCGGCCGAGATCCTGCGGGCTGAAGGTGAAAAGCAGGGCGCTATCCTGTCGGCCGAGGGCCGACGCGAAGCTGCCTTTCGTGATGCCGAGGCCCGCGAACGCGAGGCCGAGGCCGAGGCAAAGGCAACCACGATGGTGTCCGATGCCATTGCGAAATCCGGCACCCAGGCCCTCAATTACTTTATCGCGCAAAAGTACACCGAGGCGGTGAGCCAGTTTGCCACCTCACCCAATGCGAAGACCATCCTGTTCCCGGTAGAGGCGACCCAGTTGATCGGCACGGTTGGGGGGATCGGCGAACTGGTCAAGGATGCATTGGGCGAGAAGAAGGCCTGAACCAATGGACTGGCTGTCAAACCTTGATCCGCATTGGAGTTGGCTGGCGCTGGGATTGGTGCTGGCCATCACCGAAATGGCCATCCCGGGCGTATTCCTGATTTGGTTGGCGGGAGCGGCAATGCTGGTCGGACTGGCCAGTTGGTTTCTGCCGATCGGCCTGCCCCTGCAAATCGTGCTGTTTGCTGCGCTGGCGATTGTCTCTGTTTTCATGGGCAAGCGTTATCTTGGACGGTACCCGGTTCACGAAGCCGATCCGGGCATGAATGATCGCGGCGCGCGGTTATTGGGCGAAGTGGTGACTATAACCCATGCCGTCGATGGAGGCACCGGCCGGGCCCGGCAAGGCGATACCGAATGGCTGGTGCGCGGGCCCGATGCCGAACCTGGCACGCGGATGCGGATCGTTGCACACGATGGCGCGGTGCTGGTTGTCGAGCATTTGCACTGACCCCATATAGGCCGGGCAAGGAGACCCGACATGGCAGACAAGCTGAACCTGACCGAAGAGCAATGGCTGGAGAAGCTGGGGTCGGAGCGGTATCATATCTTGCGCCAGGCGGGGACCGAGCGGCCCTTTACCGGCAAGTATGAACGCAACAAGGATGTCGGCACCTATATCTGCGGCGGCTGCGGTGAGCCCTTGTTTGCATCGGATGACAAGTTTGATTCCGGCTGCGGCTGGCCCAGCTACACCGCCCCGCTGCCCACCGCGCCGATCGATGAATTGCGGGATACCAGTCACGGCATGATCCGCACCGAAGTCCGCTGCGCCAAGTGCGACGGGCACCTCGGACATGTTTTTCCTGATGGTCCGGCACCAACCGGGCTGCGGTATTGCATCAACAGCGCCAGCCTTGATTTCAAGCCGAAGGAATAAGCACGGGGCCTGCACCAATTCTGCGATTCACCCGGCGTTATAAATCGCCTATGCAGATTGGGTATGAGCCCCGATCGGCTCGCTTAAGGGATTAGCAGACCGCAATGGCGCGCAAGGATGTTAGGGGGCGCGGCGCGCCCGAACGCGAAGAACCATCGGGTTTCCGGCGCTTCATCCGCCGGATGTTTGTCTGGGCCGTGTCGCTGGCCGTGGTCGGCCTGCTGGTGCTGGGCGTCGCAGTCGGCCTGACCGTCCGATCCCTGCCGGAATTTGACGAGTTGAAGGGTAGCCAGGTGGGCCAGACCATCCTGGTGCGCGCCCGCGACGGGACCGAACTGGTCTCGATCGGCCCCAGCTATGGTCATTGGTTGAGCCACGAACAGATCCCGCAGGTGATGCG
>JBEEIN010000272.1:0-4805 GCA_041169825.1 Pseudomonadota bacterium | reverse complement strand
CATGGTGCGTAAGACGTACATCACCGCCGCGCGGACCACGCTGAACGGGGCATTGAAATTGCCTGCCAGTTGATCGCTGGTTCCGGCAAAGTCGATCGTTACCTGCCGCGCCGCCTGATCAACCCGCACGGCGACGCACACCACGGCGCCGTTATCCAGCTCATAGCGGAACGAACCGTCCTCCAGCCGCCCGATCAGGCGGCGCACGGCTTCCTCTGCATTGGCGTGCACGTGGCCCATATAGGCGCGCACCACCGCAGTGCCATGTTCGGCACAGGCACGTTCCAGCCCAGCTGCGCCACGCGCACAGGCCGCAACCTGTGCGGCAAGATCGGCCAGATTGGCCTCGACATTTCGTGCCGGATAGGAGCCCGACGAAAGGATCGCGACCAGTTCATCCCGGCAGAAGCGGCCTTCGTCAACCAGCAGCACGTTTTCCAACAACACGCCTTCATCGGCAATATCGCGGCTGTTGGGCGGCATCGAACCCGGCGCAATCCCGCCAACGTCGGCATGATGGCCGCGCGCCGCCACATAGAAATCCGGATCGTCCCCACCACCGACAAATACCGGCATGACCACAGTTATATCGGGAAGGTGCGTCCCACCCGCATAGGGCGCGTTGAGGACATAAGCGTCGCCACGACGGATACCGCGGCCGTCCCTGCCCCCGGCCCGCTCGCGCAGCACGGCCTGGACACTTTCCCCCATCGACCCGAGGTGAACCGGCATATGGGGCGCATTGGCGACTAGCCGCCCCGCAGCGTCAAAGATCGCGCAAGAGAAATCGAGCCGCTCGCGGATATTGACCGACATGGCCGTGCGCGCGAGCGCCGAGCCCATTTCCTCGGCAATCGCCATGAACAGGCCGTTGAAGATTTCGAGACGAACCGGGTCCGCGTCTGTCCCGCCCGTACCCGCGCCAGTGCGCGGCACGGCGCGGGTCAGCCGCAAGGTACCATCGGGATCGACCAGCAGCGACCAGCCAGGCTCAACCACCGTCGTCGCCAGCGGATCGATCACGATCAGCGGTCCAGGGGCCATGAACCCGGCAGGAAGCCCGGCCCGGTCATACACAGGCACGCGGTGGTGTTCCCCACCCAGATAGCAGGTTACCGTTTCGAGCGGCGGGCTGACCTCGTCCGGCAAAGGCCAGTCGAGCTTGCCCATGGCTTCGCCCGGAGTGACCGCTTCAACCCGCACCCGGTCAATCACCAGCTCACCATCGCCATCATAGCCAAACTGGGCCCGATGCGCCGCAGCAAAGGCCGTTGCCAGCTTCGTCGGATTGTCAGGCGACAGTTCGATGGTGTTTTCTGAGCCCTCGCGGCGCAGGAACAGGCTGGTGCGGACATCGCAGTCAGCCGCGCTCAATTCTGCCCGCACCTGTTGACCAAGGTCTTCGGCAAGTCTCTCCGCTGCGACAGTGCCGCCGGAAAGCGGCTGACCCAAGGTCTGCTCCCGCACCGCGGCTTCGCTGGCAAGGCCCATCCCGAAGGCAGACAGCACACCGGCCAGCGGATGGACCAGTACGGTATCAATCGACAGCTCGTCTGCCACCAGACAAGCATGCTGGGCGCCCGCACCGCCGAAACACGACAGGGCATATCCCGTAACATCGTGTCCGCGCGCGACCGAGATCTGCTTGATCGCATGCGCCATATTGGCGACTGCAATGGCAATGAAGCCCTCCGCCAGAGCTTCGGAGGAGTAGTCTCGCCCGGTTTCGACCCGGATCACCGCTGCCATATCGGCAAATCTGGCCGCCACCACCTCTGCATCCAGCGGCTGGTTCCCGTTCGGGCCGAACAGGTACGGGAAATGCTCTGGCCGCAATTTACCGAGCATCACATTGCAGTCGGTCACTGTCAGCGGGCCGCCGTTGCGATAGCAGGCCGGTCCCGGCAGCGCCCCGGCACTTTCCGGGCCGACGACCAAGCGCCCGGCATCGAACCGGCAGATCGAGCCGCCGCCTGCGGCGACGGTGTGGATCCGCAGCATCGGCGTGCGGATCCGGACATTCGCAACGCGGACCTCGCTGTCCCGCTCGAACTGGCCGGCATAATGGCTGACATCGGTTGAGGTGCCGCCCATGTCAAAACCGATTACCCTGGGCGCGCCACTGGCCTCGGCAGTGCGGGCCATGCCGACAATGCCACCGGCTGGCCCGGACAAGATTGCATCTTTGCCACGAAAGCGCGTGCCATCGGCAAGGCCTCCGCTCGATTGCATGAACAGGGCGCGGTTGCCCGAACCCAATGCCGTCGTGAACTGATCGACATAGCGCCGCAGCACCGGTGACAGGTAAGCATCGACCAGCGTCGTGTCACCGCGCCCCACCAGTTTGATCAACGGCACCACCTCATGGCTGACCGAGATTTGGGTGAACCCGGCACGGCGAGCCAATTCTGCCAAGCGTGCCTCATGCGCGGGATAGCGATAGCCATGCATCAACACGATCGCGATTGAGCGGAACCCAGCTGCTACCGCCCCGGCAAAGGCGGCACTGGCAGCGGATTCATCAAGGGGTTCCAGTACCGTACCATCGGCCATGACCCGCTCGGCAATCTCGATGACCTGTTCGTAGGGTGGCTCAGGGAGCACGATCTGGCGAACGAACAGGTCAGGCCGTTCCTGGGTGCCGATCCGCAGCGCATCGGCAAAGCCCCGCGTGATCGCCAGCACGGTCGGCTCGCCCGTGCGCTCAAGCAGAGCATTGGTGGCGACTGTTGTCCCCATCCGGACATTCGCATTCGGTAGGGCGCCGGTACCCGCGCCGCTCAACTGGCGAATGGCGGCAATCGCCGCGTCCTCGTCCCGGGTGGGATCCTCGGACAACAATTTGGCAGTCAGGACCCGCCCGTCCGGCGCACAGGCCACGACATCGGTAAAGGTTCCGCCACGGTCGATCCAGAATTGCCATTCACCCATCACGCCGCTGTCATAGGGCGCGCGACGGCAGTGGCAATCATTCCTTGCGCACGGCTTTGATCAGTCGCCGGAGCGGTCGCCCGGCTCTGCAAGGTGGTGATGCAGCCGCTGCGCCAGGATGCCGCTGGCGATCAAGGTTACAGCCAGGGTCGAGCAGGCGATGAAGGTAGCGGCGAGTAAGAACCGCAGCAGACCTTCGGGATTTGCCGTGATCCGGACCTCGCCAATCTGGCTACCGCCGTGGACCACCGGCACCACCACTCCGTGGTGGACGAAAAGCCGGTCGGCGGACTCGATCAACCACTGCGGAATTGCTGTCCGCGGACTGCGCCACTGAACCAGCAGGCGCCCGGCGCGATCGATAACGTCAACCTGCTGCACGCCGCCATCTGTGGCAATCGAGCCGATCCGGTCCGCAACAGCAACCGGGTCTTCGTGCAACATTGCCGGTTCGACCCTGTGGGCGACCGCCTGGGCAATAAGGTCAAGGTTGCGCTGGGCATAGCCCTGGATCACCAGGCCACCACTGAGCGTAAGGCTTGCCGCTGCCAGCAGCACGGCAAACAGAACCAACTGGAAGTGGACCTCCGCCAGCATGGCGCGAATGTTGGGGCGGTTCGGCTTGGTCAAGCCTGCCTCCGTGGCAAGCACCGCACTATTACATCGGCCCGCGGCGCTTCAGCCGCAGGTTGCACACGAGCCAGCACCAAAGGCGCGACACAGAGGATAATCGTTGAAACCACCCGACATTCGACCCGTTTCAAAGCTTTGCGCAGAAACTGGTTAATTGCAAGGTAATGCAGGAATTGGTTTCTTACGTAACCAGTGCTAGGCACGATTCATGCCTGCACCGATCGACCGCACCGCCTTGCGTGAAGCCTACCGTCAGGAAGAAGAGGCGTGCATTGCCGAGCGCCTGAAACAGGCGGCACCAGCCACTGCCGTTCATGGTGAGGCCAAGCGGATCGCCGCCAAGCTGGTTGAAGGTGCGCGGGCCCACAAAGCCAGCGGGCTGGACGCGTTTTTGCAGACCTATGGGCTTGGCACTGACGAGGGCATTGCGCTGATGTGCCTGGCCGAAGCGCTGCTGCGCGTTCCCGATGCGGCGACGGCGGACGCACTGATCCACGACAAGCTGGGCGGGATCGACTGGTCGGAACACCTGGGTGAAAGCGGATCGACCTTCGTCAATGCGGCAACCTTTTCGCTGATGCTTACCGGACAGGTGCTTGATCAGCGGCGCGCGAAAGCGGACGGCCTGGGCGCAGTGCTGAAGCGCGCCGTCGGCCGACTGGGCGAACCGGTGATCCGCCAGGCCACCTTACAGGCGATGAAGATCCTCGGCGGGCAGTTCGTGTTCGGCCGCACGATTGACGAAGCGCTGGAACGCGCCGCGCCCGAGCGGAAGCAGAACCTGACCCACAGCTTTGACATGCTGGGCGAAGCGGCGATGACCTTCGCCGATGCCGAGCGTTATCGGCTGAGTTATGAAATGGCGCTGGACCGGATCGCGCAAGAAGCCGGCGCCGGGGTCGTCCGCTCACCCGGGATTTCGGTTAAGCTCTCGGCGCTCCATCCGCGCTATGATTTCCTCCACGCCGATGCCGCGAAGGCAGCACTGGTGCCGATGCTCAAGGACCTCGCGCTCAAGGCGCGCGATGCGGACATTCACTTCACGATCGATGCCGAAGAGGCCGAGCGGCTTGAGCTGTCGCTCGACATCATCGAGGCATTGGTCAGCGATGACGCGGTGTTTGCCGGCAACTGGCAGGGCTTCGGCCTGGCGCTGCAAGCCTATTCCAAGCGCGCCGTGCCTTTGGTCGACTGGGTCGTACAACTGGCGCGCAGGCACAATCGCCGGATCATGGTCCGGC
>JBEEIN010000271.1:0-27927 GCA_041169825.1 Pseudomonadota bacterium | reverse complement strand
AAGTCGAGACACCTTGCACAATCGTGTCTCGACTTCGCTCGACACGAGCGGGTGTAGTTCCCATATGGGGAGAAATGGATATCCCTGCCAAGCCTTGGCCAACCGGCCTGTCTGAACTGTGCGAACCGCTGGTCCGGCGCGTCCTCGCGCCCAATGCCTCGCCCTATACCTTCACCGGCACCCAGACTTACATCATCGGCGCCGGGAACGAAGTGGCGGTGATCGATCCCGGCCCGGCCGATGATGGTGCCGGCAGCGAACCCAGCCCGTTCAAGGGCGCGGATACCAACGGCATTGGTCATGTCGAGGCGATCCTGGCTGCCGTTGGCGAGGCGAGGCTCACCGCGATCCTGTGCACCCATACCCATCGGGACCATTCGCCGGCAGCGGCCCCGCTCAAGGCGCTGACCGGCGCGCCGATCATCGGCTGCGCCCCCTTGAGCCTGAGCGATGATGGCCCGCGTGCCGACTCCGCCTTTGATCATGGCTACGCGCCCGACCGGGTGTTGCGCGACGGCGAGCGGATCAGCGGGCCAGACTGGACGATTGAGGCGGTGGCCACGCCCGGCCATACCAGCAACCACCTGTGTTATGGCCTGGTTGAAAGCGGCGCGCTGTTTACCGGTGATCACGTGATGGCCTGGTCAACCAGCGTCGTCTCGCCCCCGGATGGCGACATGAGCGCCTATATGGCGAGCCTGCAAAAGCTCTATGATCGGGCCGATACCCGTTACTACCCGGCCCACGGTCCCGCGGTAGATAAGCCCCGCCAGCTGGTGCGCGGCATGCTGGGCCACCGCCGCAGCCGCGAGGCGCAGATCCTGCGGCTACTTGGCACGGGACCGCACCAAATCCCGACCATGGTTGCGGCCATGTACAAAGGTCTGGATCCGCGACTGGTCGGCGCCGCCGGGCGCTCGGTCCTTGCGCATCTGGTCGATCTGGAACGACAGGGCCGCGTGGCCTGCGAGGACGAGACCTGGCGCATCGCCAGTTGATCCATGCCTTGATAAGCAACCGATGAGGGGCCATTTGGGCACCTCTTCGCATAGGGATGCCCAATGACTGCCCAGCCCAGCAACCTTTCCGGGATCGATGTCCGCGCCGAGATCGAACGCCTGCGCAAGGAGCGCAACGCGGTAATCCTGGCGCACTATTACCAAAAGTCGGAAATCCAGGACCTGGCTGACTTCGTGGGCGATAGCCTGGAACTGTCACGCAAGGCGGCGGAGACCGATGCCGATGTCATCGCCTTTTGCGGGGTGAAGTTCATGGCCGATACGGCCAAGATCCTGAGCCCCGAAAAGATCGTGATCCTGCCGGACCTGGATGCCGGTTGCAGCCTTGAGGATTCCTGCCCGCCCGAAAAGTTCAAGGCTTTTCGCGAGGCGCATCCCGATCACATCGCGCTGACCTATATCAACTGCTCGACCGAGGTGAAGGCGTTGTCCGACGTGATTGTCACCAGCTCCAGTGCCGAGACGATCCTGGCGCAGATCCCGCCCGAGCAGAAGATCATCTTCGGCCCGGACCGGCACCTGGGCGGCTACCTGAACCGCAAGTTCGGGCGCGATATGCTGCTGTGGCCGGGCGTCTGCATCGTGCACGAGGCTTTCAGCGAGACCGAGCTCCTGAAGCTCAAGGCCCAGCACCCCGACGCGCCGATTGCCGCGCACCCGGAATGCCCGCCGCATATCGTCGATCATGCCGATTACGTCGGTTCGACCAGCGGCATCCTGCAATTCGCCAAGACCTTTCCCGGCGACACCCTGATCGTCGCGACCGAGCCGCACATCATTCACCAGATGCAACTGGCGATCCCGGAAAAGACCTTCATCGGCGCACCGGGGGCGGACGGGAACTGCAACTGCAACATCTGCCCCTATATGGCGCTCAACACGCTTGAGAAGCTCTACATCGCGCTGCGCGACCTGCAGCCGCGGATCGAGATCGAAGAGCCGCTGCGCCTCGCCGCAAAGAAGAGCCTCGATGCCATGCTGGCCATGGCCAGCGGGACGGTTGGCAAGGGCGACCTGGGGCGGGCCTAGCCCTAGTCCGCCAGCCCCAGCAGCCGCTTGGCCAGCACAAGGTGCGGGCGGTCGATCATCTTGCCGTCGATCTGCAGCGTACCCGCATCGGGCTGGGCGGCAAAGGCGGCGATCACCGCGCGGGCCTGGGCCAGTTCTTCCTCGCTTGGAGAGAAGGCTGCGTTGATCACCGGCACCTGCGCCGGATGGATCGCCAGCATCCCGCCAAAACCATCGGCCCGGGCTTCCTCGGCAATCCGCTTGAGGCCGGCCGTGTCGGCAAAGTCGGCATGGAGCGTATCGAGCGGCAGCACCCCCGTGGCATGGGCGGTGAGCAGAGTCTGGACCCGCACGAAGCGGAAAGCGTCGGTCCAGCGTCCCTCCGCATCATATTTGCGGGAGGCCCCGATCGCCGCCGACAGGTCTTCCCCGCCCCAGACCAGCCCGTGCAGGCGCGGCAAAGGTATTGTCGCATAGCTGGGGATGGTGATTGCGGCCGCTGCCGTTTCGCTGACCAGCGCCAGGATGCGGGTCGAGCCGGTTGGGAGGCCGCAGCGCTGCTCCTGCTCATAAAGCTCTGCCGCCAGTGTCTGGACCGATCCCGGTCCGGCCGACTTCGGCAGCATGATCCCATCGGGCGCACCCGCCATCACGCCCGCCAGGTCATCGCGCCAGAACGGCGTATCAAGCGCGTTGATCCGCACCCAGCGCCCGAACTGCGCGGTGCGGCGCTGTTCGGTCAGCCAGGCGCAGGACAGGTCGCGGGCAGCGGCCTTGTTTGATGCAGCGACCGAATCCTCCAGATCGATGATGATCACGTCAGCCCCGGTATCGGCCGCCTTGCCCAGCTTCTTGGCGCTGTCACCCGGAACGAATAGCCAGGACCGCTGCTGCATCTCCCGATCCCTTCGGCTCAGGCCGCGGCTTCGGCCAGTGCGGGATAGTCGATGTAACCCGCCGGTCCCGGCAAGTACCACGACTGCGGCACATTGACGTTGGGTGCCCATTCGGCCCCCAGCCGGATGCGCTCGGCGAGATCGGGATTGGAGATATAAGGCCGGCCAAAGCTGATCGCCTCGCAGGCGCCGCTCGCCACTTCGGCGGCAGCGCTTTCAGCGGTGTAATCGCTGTTGAGCACCAGCGGACCTTTGTAAATCGAGCGCAGGTGCGCGCCCTGCTTGGGCACGTCGGTGCAGCCGAAAGTGCCATCCGGACCGGGCTGGCGCAGTTCGAGGAAGCCCACGCCGAGCTCCTGCAGTACCTTGGCGGCAGCACCGAAGGTTTCGGCCGGGGTCGCATCGTCGCAGCCCTGGGTTTCGCCGTTGGGCGAAAGGCGGATCGAGACGCGGCCTGCGCCCCAGACGTCGATCAGCCGTTCCAGCACTTCGCGCATCAGCCGCACGCGGTTTTCGGGCGAGCCGCCGTATTCATCGTCACGCAGGTTGGAAGAGCTGCGGATGAACTGGTCGATCAGATAGCCATTGGCCCCATGCAGCTGGACGCCGTCGAACCCGGCAGCCTTGGCGCGGGCCGCGGCCTGGCCGTAGTCATCGACGATGCGGGCGATATCGTCCTTCGTAGCGGCGCGGGCCTGCTCATAGGGCTTGCGGCCGGTCGGGGTGTGGGCATGGTCCGGGGCCGTGGTGGCCGAGGCCGAGACCGGCGGATTGCCGCCCAGGAAATCCGGGTGGACCAGCCGCCCCATGTGCCACATCTGCAAGATGATCCGCCCCCCGGCCTTGTGCACGGCATCGGTGGTCAGCTTCCAGCCTTCGGTCTGCGCATCGTTCCAGATCCCCGGTGCGGCCGGCCAGCCCAGGCCTTCAACTGAAATGCCGGTTGCTTCGGAAATGATCAGCCCCGCGCCCGCACGTTGGCGATAGTATTCGGCCATCATCGCATTGGGAACCGAACCCGGGTCCGAACGCCCGCGGGTTAGCGGAGCCATCAGGATCCGGTTGGCGCATTCGATCGCGCCAAGCGAAACCGGCTGAAACAGAGCGTCGTGCAAGGGAGTCCTCCGTGGAATTTTTGGCACCATTTGACTTTGCTTTCTTAACCGAGCGGCTAAGGCATCATGATGAGCAAGGCAATGGGCGCAGCGACACCGTGGCACTTTGCCGCCCTGTTGGGCGGCAACATTGCACTGGCTTTGGGCCCGATGTGGGTGCGGCTGGCCGATAGCGGGCCAGTCTCCGCCGGATTCTGGCGACTGGCGCTGGCCGTGCCATTCTTTGTCCTCCTGGCGCGCGCCAATCGCCAGCCGCTGACCGGCGCGCCGCGCAAGGTGCTGTGGGGCGTTCTGGCCGGGGGCGTGTTCTTCGCCTTGGACCTATCGAGCTGGCACCTAGGGATCGAGCTGACCCGCCTGGGCAACGCCACGCTGTTCGGCAACGGCGGATCGATCCTGATCGCCGCCTGGGGCCTGATCGCCCTGCGACGCTGGCCAAGGACGCCGGAATGGCTGGCCTTTGGCGCGGCCATGGTCGGGGCGACGGTCTTGCTGGGGCGCAGCCTGCAGATCGATCACACGACACTGATCGGTGACCTGCTCTGCCTGCTCGCCGGGTTCCTCTATACCTTTTACATCCTGCTGGCGCAGCGCGGCCGGGCAATGCTGGGCAGTTGGGCCTTGCTGTTCTGGTCCAGCCTGATCGGCCTGCCGGTCATGGCCGGTGGCGCACTGCTGCTGGGTGAACCGTTCTGGCCGACCAACTGGCTGCCGGTTATCGGCCTGTCGATTACCAGCCAGCTGATCGGGCAGGGCTTGCTGGTCTATGCCCTGCGCCACTTCCCCCCGCTCGTCATTGGCCTGGCGCTGCTGACCCAGCCGACGGTCTCGGTCGCCATCGGGTGGATCTGGTTCAACGAGGTGCTGGGCCCGCTGGACCTGCTGGGCATGGCGCTGGTCGCCGCTGGACTGGTTCTGGCCCGCGTTGCGGAGCGGCCGCAGGCTCCCGTGCCGGAAGGTGAAGAGCGGCCTTAGCCCGCGGGGGTTTCTGCTGCTGCCGGTGCGGAACTTGAAGCTTCCGCACCAGGGGCATCAGCCGCTTCAGTTGCCGTGGCATCGGCGTCCGGGTCACCCTTGCCCTCACCCTCCGCCTTGGGAGCCAGCGGAGCCTGGCTGCGGACCGTATCCAGCGGCAACATCGCATCGCTGGCCGAAGCGGGCAGAATCTGCCCCTCGGCCTTGCCAGCGCCTTCGTCCTTCTTGCCCGAACCGCAGGCAGCAAGCGCCAGTGCAAGCACCAGGATTGGCAGGTTACGCATCGGCAATCACTCCTGCGGGCATGGCCGCTCAAGCGCGGCCAGGAATTCCGGGGCACGCGCCAGCAGGGCGGCATCCCACGTCGGCATATCCACCGCATGGCCCAGCCGTGCAAGGCTGGTGACGCCAAACTCCTCGATCCCGCAAGGCACGATCCCGCCAAAGTGCGTCAGATCGGGATCAAGATTGACCGAGAAGCCGTGCATCGTCACCCAGCGGCGGATACGGACGCCGATCGCGCCGATCTTGGCCTCGCGCCCGTCAATGTCGCGGGTCCAGATGCCGACCCGCCCCTCGCTACGCCAGCTCTCGACGCCGAAATCGGCGAGCGTTGCGATCACCCAGCCTTCCAGCGCATGGACAAAACCGCGCACGTCACGTGCCCGGCGTTTGAGATCGAGCAGGACATAGCCGACCCGCTGGCCCGGCCCGTGATAGGTATAGCGCCCGCCACGGCCGGCCTCCACCACCTCGAAACGCGGATCGAGCAGCTCATCCGCCGCTGCGCTGGTCCCAGCGGTGTAAACAGGTGGATGTTCCAGCAGCCAGACCAGCTCTTGCGCCGTTCCCTCAGCGATCGCCGCGTTGCGCGCGGTCATGAAGTCGAGCGCATGGCGATAGGGCACCTGCTCGTCATCGCGGCGCCATTCGATCGAATTGGGCAGTCCCTGAATCATCGCGCGTTGCGTGGCGGCAATTGCTGCTGTTATCAAGGGGCAACAACCAAGGAGTGCAAGCGATGCGGTTTGACAGCAACCGGGCCTGGCAGGAGGCCACCAAGCTCGTTTCGGCGAACCGCGACGTGCTTTGGGCGCTGGCTGGAGTGTTCCTGGTCCTGCCAAGTTTCGCCGTGGGCATTCTGGCCCCGCCACCCGAACCAGCGGCAGGATCAGACAGCGATGCGCTGATGGCCACGCTCTCTGCCTATTACCAAGGCGCCTGGCCGTGGCTCCTGGCCATGGCAGCCTGCCAGGTGATCGGCACCCTGGCGATGTTGGCATTGTTCACCGACCGTACCCGCCCAACCGTGGCGGAGGCTCTAAAGTTGGCGCTGCGCGGCGCATTGCCGGTTATTGCCGCGCAAGTGCTCGCCGGGGCGGGTTTCGCCGTCGTCGCGATGATCCCGATAACGCTTGCGGCGCTGACGGGTAGCCAGGCACTTGCGACTGTCATCGTAGCGGCCTGTCTCGTCGCCTTCGTCTATGTGATGATCAGGATTTCGCTCGTCGCCCCCGTGGTGATGGTCGATGGCGAAGCCAATCCGATTGCCGCTCTGCGCCGCGCCTGGGCCCTGACGCGCGGCAACGCGGGAAGGTTGCTGCTGTTTTATGCCCTGCTGCTGATCGGCTTTGGGATCGTGATCCTGCTGGTGGGCGGTTTGGCGGACCTGGCGCTCCGGCTGGTGCTGGGTGCGGAACTCGGCACGGCGCTGGGCACGCTGGTTTCGGCGGCTTTGCAAGCGGTGATGGCGATCTTCTTCATGGCGGTCTATGCCGCAAGCCACCGCCAGTTGGCCCGTCCAGCAACGACGACACCGGCCATTCCGGTGGAATAGGCCCTAGTCCTTCCAACCCCAGAACAGCTTGCAAGGCAGCACGTTGAGCGGCTCAAAGTCTGCATCGATCCGGGCAAAGTGCCGCGCCATGAAGTCGCGCGCCTTGGCACTGAACTGGTAGACTAGGAAAGCTCCACCTGGCCGCAAGACCCGGTGGGTGGCGGCGGCGATGGCCGGTCCAACCCCATCGGGCAGGGTCGAAAATGGCAATCCCGACAGGACATAGTCCGCATGGTCAAAGCCATGTCCGCGAACGATGGCTTCGACATCAGCGGCGGAGCCAAGGACCGGGATGAACCGGCTGTCGCTGATCGTCGCCTTGAGATAGTCGATATAGAGCGGGTTGGTATCGATCACGATCAACCGCGCATCGCGGCGCAAGCGATCGAGCACCGGGCGGCAGAAGGTGCCAACGCCGGGGCCATATTCGACAAACAGCTGACACTCATCCCACTTCACCGGCCGCAGCATCCGCTCGATCGTGAAGCGCGACGAAGGGATGATCGACCCGACCATCACCGGATGCTCGACAAAGCCTTGCAGGAAAACGCCCCAAGGGCCCATCGCGCGCTTGATGCGGTGCCTGATACGGGCCGCAAGTGGCTTGCGGGCAAGCTCGGTATAAGTCATGCGGGGAACTGAATCCTGTGTGCCGCGGCCAGACTAAGTGGTTTCACAAATTTGTCCGGCCATTGCAAGGCAGATGCGACGGACATAGGGACAGAGGCGATGACCCAAGTTGAGACACCGCAATCCGGCAGCGTGACCGCCAGCCTGCCGCGGAGCCGGCTGGCCCTGCTGTTCACGGTGATGCTGGTGACGGCAGCCGGCAACACGGCGATGCAATCAGTCATGCCGTCGATCGGCACGGCACTGAAGGTGCACGATTTCTGGATCAGCCTCGCCTATACCTGGTCCGCGTTGCTTTGGATGCTCTGCGCCCCGTTCTGGGCCCGGCGGAGTGATCGGCGGGGCCGCAAGGCGATGATGGCATTGGGGCTGACAGGGTTCATTTCCAGCTTCGGTCTATGCGGACTGGCCTTGTGGTTCGGTTTGAATGGCTATCTTGGGGCGCTTGGCACGCTTTTGCTGTTTGCCGCGTGCCGATCGCTTTACGGCGGTTTCGGTTCGGCCGCGCCGCCGGCCGTGCAGGCCTATGTGGCCAGTCGCACCAGCCGCGCCGAGCGGACCCAGCAGCTTTCGCTGATTTCTTCCAGCTTTGGGCTTGGCACCGTCCTGGGGCCGGCGCTGGCGCCTCTCCTGATTGTGCCGGGTCTGGGCCTCGTCAGCCCGTTCTTCGCCTTCACGCTGATTGCCGTGGTTGTGCTTGCAGCGCTGCGCCTGCGCCTGCCGGATGATGCACCGGCCTATGCCGCAAGGGGCGAAGTACTGGCCGCACCGTTCAGTGCCAATTCGGATTCACGGATGCGCGCCGAGGGTGAAGATACCGACGACGGCGTTCTGCCGCCCGAAGTCCCCGATCTCAAGTGGACCGATCGCCGACTGCGCCCATGGCTGGTCGCCGGCCTGCTTGGCGGGCATGCCCAGGCCATGGTTATGGGCGTGGTTGGCTTTCTGGTGCTTGACCGCCTGGGCCTGCGCGCCACCCCGATGGCCGGCGCCGGGCCGACCGGACTGGTACTGATGTCGGGGGCAATTGCCACGCTGCTCGCCCAGTGGGGGATCATCCCGCTGTGGAAGCTGGGGCCGCGCGCATCATCGCTTTGGGGGGTCAGCCTCGCCGCCATGGGTGTAGCCCTGCTGGCTGTGGCGCAGGATCTTCATACGATCACCCTCGGGACCGCCATCGCCTGCTTGGGCTTTGGCCTGTTTCGTCCCGGCTTTACGGCCGGGGCTTCGCTGGCCGTGACCCGCGCAGAACAAGGCCAGTCAGCGGGGATCGTCGCATCGGTCAACGGCGCGGCCTATATTGTCGCTCCGGCGATCGGCGTCTGGCTCTATGGTCATTCATCGTGGATCGGCTTTGCCGTGATCGAACTGCTGTGCCTGGCCGTACTGGTCCTCGGCATTCGAGGCCTGGGCTGCGACGAGGACCTGCTGGCGCAGCGTTAGAGGATTTCCAACACCTTTTCCTGCGGGCGGCAGAGGCGGACCCCCTTGTCCGTTTCGACCAGCGGCCGCTCGATCAGCTTCGGTTCGACAGTCATGGCCGCCAGCACGGTTGCGGCATCGGCCGAAGGCAGGCCGCGCTCTTCGGCATCTGTACCGCGCAGGCGCAGCCCCTGCTGTGGTGTAAGACCGGCATCGCGATACAGTTGCGCGAGCTTCTCAGCGCTCGGCGGATTGACCAGGTATTCAACAACAGTGAGGTCGACCCCCGGCGTCTCCTGCAGGATCGCCAGCGTCTTGCGTGAAGTGCCGCAAGCCGGGTTGTGCCAGATCGTTGCTTTCATTGCCGGTCCCTTTCCGTTCATCGCAGGCCAATAGCAAATTCGCGGCACCGGGCAATTTGATCCTTGTCAATGCGAACGATTCGCATTAGCGGCACTCTCGTTATTGCAAATCATTCGCAAGATAGGAACCAGATGACCCCCGCCCGCCTCAGCCTGCTTGCATCGACCGTACTGGCAGGCCTGTCGATGGCCGTACCGGTCCAGGCGGAGGCAATAGCCGATGCCGCCGATGCTCCGGCGATCATCGTCTATGGCGTGCCGGATGGCTATGACATTGAAAAGACCCGCTCCGCCACCAAGACCGAAACCCCACTGATCGACGTGCCCCAGACCGTGACGGTACTGAGCCGCGAGCAGCTTGACGATCAGGGCGTGGAATCACTGAACGATGCGCTACGCTATGTCCCCGGCGTGGTGCTGGGCCAGGGCGAAGGCCACCGCGACCAGATCACCCTGCGCGGGCAAAGCACCACGGCTGACTTCTTCTTGGATGGCCTGCGCGACGATGCGCAGTACTACCGCTCGCTCTACAACATCGATCGGGTCGAAGTGCTCAAAGGGGCCAACGCGCTGATCTTTGGGCGCGGTGGCGGTGGCGGGGTGATCAACCGCGTTTCCAAGGCGCCAGAGTTCAACAAGACGCGCACCGACCTGGCCGGCGGCGTCGACAGCTTCGGCGGTTGGTCGCTCGCGGCTGACCTGGACCAGCCGCTGAGCGAGAACTTCGCCGCGCGGCTTAACGCCACCTACGAGGATTTTGCCAACCACCGCGATTTATACCACGGCCATTTCACTGGCATCGCGCCCACGCTTGGCTGGCAACTGGGCGAGGCGACCCGGCTGGTGCTGGGTTATGAATATGCTGATGACCAGCGCGTCACCGATCGCGGCGTACCGTCATTCGCCGGCAGCCCCTTGCACGGCTATGACGACACCTTCTTTGGCAGCCCCGCCGCCAATCACAGCGCGGTCACGGCGCACATCGCCCGCGCGCGACTGGATCATGATTTCAGCGATGGGCTGAGCGGCAACCTGAGCGGCCAATATGCCCATTACGACAAGTACTATGGCAATGTGTACGCCCGCTCCCCCGCCACGGCGACCACGGTCGAGCTGGAAGGCTACAACAGCGACACGATCCGCGAAAACTGGATCGTCCAGGGCAATCTCGTTTGGCAGGGCGAGACGGCCGGTCTTGGCCACCAGCTCTTGCTGGGCTTTGAAGCAAGCGACCAGCTGACTGACGCCAAGCGGAGCGAGGCCGCCTTTGGTGCCGCAGCCGCTAGCCGCATCACCGTGCCGCTGGCCCAGCGGCTAACGCTGCCGACAGTCACCTTTGGCGCCAGCAGTCGTTCCAGCCTGTCGAAGGTTCGGGCGCTGTCGGCCTATGTCCAGGACCAGATTGACCTGGGCGAGCTGGTTAAGGTGGTGTTGGGCCTGCGCTATGACGATTTCCGCATCACCTCAACCAACCGGGTCAACAGCTTTCGCGCCACCCGCAGCGACGGCAAGTGGAGCCCGCGTGCCGGCCTGATCATCAAGCCGCGCGAGAACGTCTCGCTCTATGCCAGCTACGCCAAAAGCTTCCTGCCGCAATCGGGCGACCAGTTCACCGTGCTCGACGCGACCACCGCGAGCCTGGCCCCCGAAGAGTTCCGCAACCTGGAAGCGGGGGTGAAGTGGGACCTGACCGAACGCCTGACCTTCACCGCCGCCGCCTTCCAGATCGACCGCACCAACACCCGCGCCAATGACCCCATTACGGGGGTTGTGGTCCAGACCGGCAAGAGCCGGACCAAGGGCTTCGAACTGGCTGCAGTTGGCCAGATCGCCAAGGGTCTGCAGGTGACCCTGGGTTATACGCTGCAGGATGGAGAAATCGTCTCAACCACTGCCGCAGCCCCTGCCGGCCAGGCCCTGGCGCAGTTGCCGCGTCACCAGTTCTCGGCCTGGGGCCGTTATGACTTCACGGACCAGCTGGGCGTCGCCGTGGGCGCCGTGCGTCAGTCACAACAATTCGCCACGATCAGCAATGCGGTGCGCCTGCCCGGCTTCACCCGCATCGACGCTGCCCTGTTCTACAAGGTATCGGCTGCCCTGGAATTGCAGGTCAATGTCGAGAACCTGACAGACACCGACTACTTCCCGAGCGCCCACACCGATAACAATATCAGCACGGGCGCGCCGCTGAACGCGCGGCTGGGTGTGAAGTTGCGGTTCTAGGCCTTGCGGCGGGCGGCAAGCCAACGCTTGTTGCCCGCTTCAACCGCGCGCATCGCGGCAAAGACCGAACAATCGGGCGCAGTCCGACCGGTCCGGCCCATCGCCGCGATCTGGGCATAGAACCAGTACTGCCCGGCAAAGCTATCAACCGCACGCAGCATCGGCAGGCGCTTCAGGAAGGCCAGCCAGTCCGGGAACAGGCCCAGCCCGTTCTCGGCGCGCGGCAGGCTTTCTGCGCCGGCCAAGATCTGCGCTGCACCGTCCGGTTCAACGCAGAGCGGCCGTCCCAGCCCGACTACATCGGCTGCACCGCGCGCCAGCGCTTCTTCCATCGCCGCGCGGCTGCGGAAGCCACCGGTGACCATCAGCGGCACCTTAACCGCTTCCTTCATCGCCAAGGCGAAATCGACGAAATAGGCCTCGCGCGCCAGGGTCGAGGCCTTGACCCCCGGCTGTTCAACCGGCTCCATCCCTTCGATCCCAAGCAGCTTGGGCTGTTCATAGGTACCGCCCGAAATCTCGATCAGGTCGACCCCATCCTCGGCCAGCCAGCCGGCAACGGTCTGGCTGTCTTCAAAGGCGAAGCCACCCTTCTGGAAATCGGCGCTGTTAAGTTTGACCGAGATCGCAAACTTGGGCCCGACCGCCGCGCGGGTGGCGCGCACCACTTCACGCAGGAAACGGGCACGGTTTTCCAGGGTCCCGCCCCATTGATCGGTTCGCTGGTTGGAACGCGGGCTGAGGAATTGCGAGATCAGATAGCCGTGCGCGGCATGGATCTGCGCCCCGTCAAACCCGCCTTCGCGGCACGAATGGGCGGCACAGGCGAAGCGTCCGATCAGGTCGGTGATCTCGGACTCGGTCAGCGCCACCGGCTCACCAAACTGGCCGCCCGGCAGGCCCAGCTTGACCGCCGAGGGTGCCTTCGGATGCGGGTTGACCGGCTTCATCGTCTGCCGCCCGGCATGGCTGATCTGCGCCCAGAACGCCGAGCCATTGGCCTTCGCCGCCCCGGTCCAGCGGCGCAGTGCATCGATCATCGCGCCGTCAGCCGGGCGATCGAGAATGACATTGCCCGGCCGTTCAAGATGGTCCCCATCGACCTGGACATTGCCCGACAGCAGCATGCCGCAGCCCCCGGCGCCCCAGACGCGGTAGAGCTGTTCCAGCTCGGCAGTTGGCCGCCCCAGCGGATCAGCCAGCCCTTCGGTCATCGCCGCCTTGGCCAGGCGATTGGGCAAGACGGCCCCGCAGGGCAAGGTCAGTGGTTGGTTAAGCATCGCATTTTCCCCTTAAGGCGCCTTGATCGCCGGCACTGTCCGCGCCGCGTCCTGTTGCGTCACGCCGGGCACCGGGACCGGATCAATCGTTTCAAGCCGCCGCATGACCCGTCCGGCACGCTCGATCGCGCGGACTAGCCGCGGATAGACCCCGCAGCGGCACAGGTTCGGCACGGCCGCGGCGATCTCTTCCGGGCTGGGATCGGCATTGCGGGCCAGCAGGGCTGCGGCGGCCATCGCGATGCCCGGGGTGCAGAAGCCGCACTGGATCGCCTGTTCGGCTACCAGCGCCTGTTGCACCGGGTGCGACCGATCGGGCGAGAGCCCCTCAATCGTCGTCACCGCCCGCCCTTCAGCCTCGGCCAGGGTAATCTGGCATGATCGCATGGCCTCACCATCGACCAGCACCATACAGGCGCCACAATCGCCCACGCCACAGCCATACTTCGTGCCGGTCAGGTTGGCGGCGTCGCGCAGGACCCACAGCAGCGGAGTCTGCTGGTCCATGTCGAACGCCAAAGGCCGTTCGTTGACGGTCAGGCTGGGCATAAAGCAGGCTTAATCGCGCCAGCTGCGATCGGTCCGGTCAATCACGCGCACCCAGGCATCAAAGTCGGCCTTACCGGGACCACCGGGCAGCGAGACCTGGCCAAGGTCGCGCTGATGGACCGCGACAACCTCGTCAGGGATCACCACTGGCTTGCCGGCGGCCAAGGTCGCCAGTTGGATTTCGCACGCGCGCTGAAGCGACCAGTGTTGGATAAAGATTTCGCCGATCGAGCGACCGAGGATCACCGGCCCGTGATTGCGCAGCATCAGGATGCGATTGCTGCCCAGGTTGGCAAGCAGCCGCTCGCCTTCTTCCTCGCGCACCGTGACGCCTTCGAAATCGTGGTAGCTCAGCCGACCGATGAAGTTGCAGGCATAGAAGTTGACCGGCTGCAGCCCGCCTTCCATCGAACAGACCGCCATGGTCGCGGTGGTGTGGGTGTGGCAGATCGCGTGGGCCCAATCGACGTGGCGATGGAAATAGGCGTGCTGGGTGAAACCGGCCTTGTTCACCGGATAGGGGCTGCCATCGAGCGTGTTGCCATCGATATCGATCTTCACCAGGTTGCTGGCGCAAACCTCGGAATAGAGCAGGCCATAGGGGTTGATCAGGAAGGCCCCTTCCTCGCCCGGCACCTTGAGCGAGATGTGGTTATAGATCGACTCGCTCCAGCCCAGGTGATCGAACACGCGGTAGCATGCGGCGAGTTCCTGGCGGGCCTGCCATTCGGCTTCGCTGCACTCGATCTTGCGTTTGGGCTGGGTTGCCATCGAATCCCTCCGGTTGTCGTTTGCAACCTTCCTAGGCCAAGCCTCGTCACATGGAAATGCGGAAACCGGCCCATAAAGTGCGGGGGATACCAAGGTCCTGGCTGCCCGCCTGATTGCGCGTAATGGTCTGTGTATCGGTCAGGTTTTCGGCCCGCAGCACCAACAGCAGACGCCGCCCCAAGGGCAGTTCGGCCACGGCATCCAGCGTGGTCGCGGCGGGCAGGCGGTCGGTCTCCAGATCGTCCTCCCATTGCGCGCCGGTGTGGCGCAGACTGGCCGCGAGCAGCCAGCGCTCCGCCGGCCGCCAGGCCAGGGAGGCACTGGCACTGAGCCGCGGCACCTGCGCCGGGCGCCTGCCATCCAGCGCAGCCGAAATCCCGCTGGCCTCGACCCGGGCCGATAGCCAGGACAGCGCCGCATCTAGGCTGACCGTGCCGACCTTCACGGCTGCGGATGCCTCCACCCCCCGCGAATGGACGGCATCGACGTTGCGCCGCTCGCGCAGGTTGGGGCCAATGGTGACATTGGCAATGGCGCCCTTCACCGTGTTGTCAAAGCCGGTCAGCCGCAGGGTCAGGGCCGGCAGCGGGGCCCAGTCGAGCCCGGCCTCAAACCCTTCGAGCCGCTCGTTCTCCAGCGCCGCATTGGCGCGGGTGGTGACGGGAAAGACCGTGAAGGGCCGATAGAGTTCGTTGAGCGTCGGCTGGCGCAGGCCCGTGTAAGCCGCGGCCCGCAAGGACAGCTGCCGGCTCGCCTCGACCAGCGCGCCGCCGCGCAGGCTTTCCTGCCAGCCCGAGCGGCTGGCAAACGTTCGGTCGGTGGTGACAGTCCCCGTGGCCGTCGCTTCGCGGAAGAAACCATCGGCCACTTCCCAGCGGTCGGCCCGCGCGCTGAGCGTCAGCAGGACCGGACCAAGCTGCCTGTCATGCTCGGCATAAAGCCCAAGATCGCTGTTGACCCCGCCCGCCTTGCGCCGCGCAGTGACGAGGCCGGAGGCGGCGCTATAGGCCTCTTCCTGCATCTCGCCGGTTTGGCGCCGCCAGTCCGCGCCAAGCCGCAGCGTTTGCCCCGCAGCGACTGGTGGGCGCAGTTCAAACTTGGCACCGAGGCCTGTGGCCGGGGTGCGGCGCTGGTCCAGCGTCTTGCGGAACGAGGTGGCCGAAATGACCACGTTGGAAAAGTCGCGCGCCTGAACATAGCCCAGCGCCTCAAACTGCCAGGCCCCGCGCCCGACCAGCCGCAGGCTGGCATCCTGTCCGCTCGCTGCCGTATCGGCCCCAGCAAAGCGCAGAGTCCGGCGATCATCGAACAACAGGGCGCGGGCTTGCAATTCAACATCGGCTGTCAGCGGAGCAACCGCGCGCAGACCGGTTGACCAGCTATCAAACCGGGCGCGGACCGAGGCCGGGACGCGCTGCCCTGGCGGTGTGGTCCAAAAGCCCTGCCCCCGATCCCAGCGACCTGAAATCACGGCAAAGCCATCACCCAGCCGCGGCGCGAGCGAGGCGGAAAGCTCGCTCTCCCCCCGGTCATTGACCAGAGCCGCGCCCGACAAAAAGCCCAACACGTCCGGCCCCGCCGAGGCCAGATCGATCGTCCCCGCCACGCCCCCCGCCGCAAAGGCCCCGGCACCGCCACCGCGCAGGACGCGGACGGACTCCAGCCGCTCCGGCGCGAGGGCCGAGAGCGGGACATAGCCAAAGAATGGATCGACCAGGGGCACGCCATCAAGCAGCACCAGCGTGCGGCTGGAGGCATTGCCGCCCAGCCCGCGCAAGGTGATCCCCTGCGCCGAAGGGTTGGATGCGCGGCTGTCAGAGCGGCGGAACTGCTGCACCCCCGGCGCGCGGCCCAGCAGGTCCTCAACCCGCCCCGAAGCGAGCGTGCGCACCTGCTCGGCGGTCAGGACATCCGTGGCAAAGGCGCGCTGCCCGTTTGGCACGGCGAGCGCCTTACCCGTCACGACAATGTCCTGGGGCGGCGGAGTTTCCGCGAGTGCCGGGCTGGCCAGAGCTACCAGCGCGAGGGCCCAGCGGTGGCGCTTCTTACGCAAATTGAACACGCAACCTCACCAGTGCGAAAGCTTCGGGATCCGCCATCTGTCTTGGGCCTAAGCCGATTTTCGGGCCTGCGGCAACTGCACCGCGCAAACAAAATGGCGCAGGATCGTGTGAGGACCCTGCGCCATTGTTCGCTATCGTGCTCGCATAGCGCGAGCGGGCTTAGCCGTTTTCGTCGGAGTTGATTTCGTAAGCAATCTGCCAAGAGCCATCGGCCGACTTCACCAGGTAATCGGCAAACTCGTTGCGCTTGGCCGGGCCGGCCTTGCCATTGGCATCGATGTGATAGACCGCGACACTCTTGGCCAGGGCCTGGTGATCGTTGAACAGGATCACTTCCTTCACATCAAGGCTGTCAAAGACGATCTTGCTGCCGGGCGCGGTCAGGCCCGCGATGCCCTTTTCGATCTCGGCCCGACCTTTGTAGGGGGCGTGACCAACGATGATCCATTCGCCATCTTCGGCAAAAGCCGCAGCCATTTTGGCCGGGCTGTCGCTCGACGTAATGTCCTTGAGCACCTGCTTGATCGCAGCTTCATCCTTGCCCGCAGCGGCGGCATCAGGCGCCGCAGTGCTGTTGCATGCCGCGAGTGCCAGACAGGCCGAAGCCAGAATAATCTTCTTCATGTTTTTGCGTCCCCTATTTCCCAAGCCCAACAGGTATAAGTAATCGAACTTATCTTGGTTTGTTGGACCGGGCACAGGCTAACGCACCCAAAAATAAGCACAAGCTGTTCAAAATACTTGTGCGCCCCACCCACAGGGGAGCCAGCGCTGATCGGTTAGGAAGCTGTCTGAAAGTGGTGGTGCCGCTTACGTGACTCGAACACGTGACCCCATCATTACGAATGATGTGCTCTACCAACTGAGCTAAAGCGGCGCTTCACCCTATATTGTGGAGGCCCGAGCCGGAATCGAACCGGCGTAAACGGATTTGCAGTCCGGTGCGTAACCACTCCGCCATCGGGCCATCCATCCCCTTGGGCGAACCCGTGGGGAGCCGCGCCACTAGCTTAGGGTGCGCAGCAGTGCAACCGATTCATCGGGGTGGATTTACTGGACCCGCTGGAACGCCAAGCGGCGGGTTGCGGGGTCTGCGCCATCCAGCCTGACCCGCACCCGGTTGCCCGGCACTACCCCGTGCGCGGCCGTGCGCGTAACGACCGGCAGGTCACACAACTGAATCCGCGCGCCCTGCGCACCGAGGTCGGTGACCACGGCATCGAACAGTTCCCCGGTGCGATTGGCGAGGATCGCGGTTTCGGCAAGGTCAACCACGGCACGCTCAACCTGCCCGGCGCGGGCTTCGGCGCGCTGCATTGTTGCCGGAAGCTTGGCGAAGGCCGCCACCACGGGTTCAGACACCGGGCGGCCATTGGCGAGCGCCAGGGCGGCTTCGCCTACGTACCGATCGGCCAGCCGCCGCAGCGGCGCTGTGGCATGGGCATAGGGTGCGGCAATCGCAGCGTGCCATGGCAGGCTGTCCGGCGCGTAAGGCGCGTAACTCGCCCCCCGCCCGGCGCGGCGGACGGCGAGCATGAAGGCGGCATGGCGGGGATCGGCCGGATCGAGGTGCTTTTCGAACTGGGCGAGCGGCGCCTCGACCGGCCAGACCAGACCAAAGGCCTTGGCCGTTTGCCGCAGGCGCGCCTCTGCTGCGGGATCGGGTCCGGCCATCACCCGGAACAGTCCGGTCTGATGGTCAAGCAGCAGCTGGGCCACGGCCAGGTTGCAGGCCAGCGACAGCGCCGCATTGCGGGTTTCAGAGCGAAGCAGCGGGCGGAACTGAAGTCGGAACCGGCCATCACCGTTGCGTTCCACTTGCTGTTCGGGTGGATCGACCCGGGCTGCGCCCCGCTGCGCCTCGGCCTGTTCGATCCGTTCGGCGATCTGCGCCATGCCGGGCGGAAGATCGCCCTCTTGCACCTGGTCATAAGCCAACTTGGCGCGGCTTTGGATGATCGCGCGCGTTACCCCATCCAGCCTGGTTTCGCCCCCCGGCCCGACACGGACAGTGAAGACCACGGCCGGGCGCGGGCCATCGGGCAGAAGGCTGGCCGCACCTTCCGCCAGGATCGGCGGATAGAGGCCAGCCTTGCCATCGGGCAGATAGGTGGTGACGCCGCGGACCCAGGCTTCGGCGTCGATCGGATCACCGTGGCTCACGAACCAACCGACATCCGCGATTGCATAGTGCAGCACCCAGTCGCGACCTGCGGCCTCAATCGCAAAGGCCTGGTCGAGGTCGGTCGAACCGGCCGGATCCAGCGTCACGAACGGACGATCGGTCCAGTCGGCATGCGCGGTGGGTTGCCGCCGCGCCGCCGCTTCAGCCGCCGCCAGCACTGCGGGCGGGAAGCTGGCTGGCACCTGAAACTGCTGGCGCAGGTTCGCCAGCCCTTCGGCCAGCAGGCAATCGGGATCGCGCAAGGTCCGCATTGGCAGAGGCTATACCCGCGCCGCACAAAGCAAAAGGCCCCTCCGGTTACCCGGAGAGGCCGCTTGCCAGTCTAGTCGAACGCTCGGGCTTAGAACTTGCCGCGCAGCGTCACGCCAAAGGTGCGCGGTTCGCCAGGGAAGCCGACGAACAGCTGATTGGCCGTGCCGGACAGGCCGGTCGAAGCCGGTGCCGCGACCGAGCGGAACGTCCCGCCGCCCTGCAGCGGCATGTCCGCCGCGATCATGAAGTACTTTCGATTGAGCAGGTTCTGCGCCCAAAGCTCGATACCCCACTTGCGATCAGGCCCGTAGAGGCCAATGCGGCCGTTGACCGTGTAGAACGCGTCCTGGACCTTTTCGAGGTCAAGGTCAGAGCCGGTGTTCGTATCGCCCTGCAGACGGGTATCGAGGTAGAACAGCGCCGACAGGCCGCTGTCGCCGATTGGCGGGCTCCAGCTCATACCAGCCGTGACAACGTACTGCGGGGCATTCGACACGGCATTGCCCGGCAGCTGGAACAGCACTGGCGAGAGCGGCCGACCGCCCGTGCCGACCAGGTCCTTGGCATATTTGGTCTCAACATAGGTGAGGCCGGCGTTGACCGTGAAGTGACGCGCCGGCCGCAGGAAGGTTTCCAGCTCGAAACCCTTCGAGGTCACGCCCGGCTTGAGCCGGTCTGCCGCACAGGAACCGGTGAGGGCCGAACCGTCGGCATCTGCCCCGCCCAGGCTGTCGCGGCAGGCCTGGATATTGGTGACTTCGAAGTTCACCCCGTTGTAGGTGTTGAGCTGATAATTCGAATAGCGCTGGTAAAACGCCGCGAAATTCACGTCGATCCCCTTGCCATCGTACTTGAAGCCCAGTTCGAAGGCGTCGACCTTCTCGCTGGCGAATTGCAGGTCGGTCGCTTCGGGACGGCCGTTGCCCTGGGTGAAGGCAGGACGCGCCAGACGAGCCGCACAGGCCGCATCAAAGGTGGTGTTGCAGGTGCGGTCCAGTGCCGAGAAATCGAGGTTGAAACCGCCAGCCTTGTAGCCCTTCGAGGCCGAGGCGTAGAGCATCAGGTCATCAACCGGCTTGAAGCTGAGCACCGTGGTACCGGTCCACTGCCCTTCGCTGAATTCGGTCCCGGCCGAACCACGCGCGAACGAGGGGGCCGAACCGTTGATCACGCAAGCCAGCGAGGCGAGCGACTGCAGCGGCGTGTTGAGGATTGCCGGGCAGAGCGTGTTGGTGAAACGGGCATCGGCAGCCAGCGTCTTCTTCTCGTGCGTATAGCGCGCACCCACTGTCAGCATCAGCTTGTCTTCGATGATGTCGAAGGTGTTGTGGGTGAAGACCGCCCAGTTATCGCTGCGCTGGTCAAAGCTGGCGCTGTTGTTGCCCGTGCCGTTGAGGCGCGCCGAACCCGTCGCCGCGGCCAGACCCTGGAAGCCCGGGAAGACCGTGGTCGGCAGGTTCGAACAGGTCGCCGAAGCCGGGTTTACGTTCGCGGCTGAAATGGCGGTTGCGGCGAGGCAGTTGGCATAGCGCTCGTAGTCCTTGCCATAGGCGATATCGTCATCGACGAAGAGCTTTTCGTTGGCGTAGTAACCGCCAACCAGCCAGTCGAGCTTGCCATCCAGCGCCTCGCCCTGCAGGCGGACTTCCTGGGTGAACAGTTTGAAGTGCCGATCAAGATCACTGCGGCGAAGAATGTCCATCGCCTGGAAATCACCGTCCTGGCCCTGCTGGTTCAGGTAGTCGCGATAGGCCGTGATGGCCGAGAGCGTGGCGCCGCCCAGCTTCCAGGTCAGTTCGCCCGAGAAGCCCCAATCCTCGCTATCGGTCCGATAGGTGACGCCCGGCGTGGTTGACTGGCTGCGCACGAAGCTCTCACCGGCTGGTGGCACCGGGTAATTCGCCCCGAAGGCCTGGAGCAGCGGCAGCAGGCTATTGGCGCTGGCCACCGGAGCGCCATCGGTCCCGCGCGACAGGTTGCGGACCGGATTGAGCAGCACGCCGCCGCAGCAGTTTTCAGCCTTCTTGGAATAGTCGGCAATCAGGCGCAGCTTGATATCGTCGCTCGGTTCCCAGGCGATCTGCCCGCGCACCAGCCAGCGATCACGATCGTTGATGTCAGGCTCACCGGGGGTGGCGTTCTTGATGAAGCCATCGCGCTTTTGCCAAACGGCATCAATGCGGGCGGCCGCATTGCCGGCCAGCGGCGCGTTGATCGAGCCATCGAGCCGGCCGAAGTGGTAATTGCCATAAGTGGCAGAAGCGTTGCCGCTCAGACCATCGGTCAGGCTTGGCCCCTTGGTCACGATGTTGATCAGGCCAGCAGTCGAGTTGCGGCCGAACAGCGTGCCCTGCGGGCCGCGCAGCACTTCGACGCGTTCGATCTCACCCAGTTCGGACAGGCCAACGCCGGTGCGGCTGCGATAGACGCCATCGATGAACAGACCGACCGAGCTTTCAAGCCCGGCGTTCTCACCCACCGTGCCGATCCCGCGGATCCGGGCAGTGAAGTTCACTTCGCTCGTCGCGCCCGAAACGAGCAGCGAGGGGGCAACCTGGTTAAGCTGGCGCACGTCAGTGGCGCCGGTCTTGGCCAGGGTTTCACCAGTTACGGCCGAGACCGCGATGGGCACGTCCGAAAGCGCTTCGCTTCGGCGGGTTGCGGTAACGATGATTTCGTTCTGGTCTGCGGCATCGTCTGCCTGGGGGGCATCCTGAGCGAGAGCCGGGATGGCCGAAGCGGCGATCACGAGCGACATGCTGAGGGCCGAAGAACGCAGCAAGGTACGGCCGAACGCGCGGCGGAAGGTCTTCATCAAAATCCACTCCCTGTGAACTAGCGGTGCGGCAAATGGGGGGCGCCGCCCGCAGCGGGCAGATACGGCTGCCGACAGGGTTTCACAATACCGGCTGAGGTACCAGCTAGGGCCGGATGATCGATTGCAATTGTGGTTTGCTGAAAAAGCCCGCTCAGGGATCGACGAACTGGCCCTTGCGCTTTTCCAGCTGGCTGCGGACCGCCTCAATCTGGTTGCGGCTGCCGATCAAGGCGGTCTGTTCGACGCTCTCGGCCATCAGGATTTCGTCGGTCGAGCTTTCGAGATAACGGTTGAACAACCGCTTGGCGGCGCGCTGCGCGTGCGGATTGCGGTTGGCGATTTCAGCGGCGATCGCCGTGGCCCGGGCAACCGGATCAGCGTCAACAATGGTTGCAAAGCCGTATTCACCGGCCTGCTCACCCGAGAATTCGCGATTGGTGTAGGTCAGTTCGCGCAGGACATCATCCCGGATCATGCCCTTCCACAAGGCATAGCCGGCCATGTCGGGCACCAGGCCCCACTTCATTTCCATCACCGCCATCCGCGCATCGGGGGCGACCACGCGGATATCGGCACCGCTGGCGATCTGCAGCCCGCCGCCAAAGCAGACACCATGCACCGCCGCGATCACCGGCACGGGCAACTTGCGCCACTGCATTGCCACCTGCTGCGGTCGATTGGAATTGCCGTGGGTCCGCTCGGTCAGCGGCACGGCATCGTGGCGATCGGTCTTGGCCATCGAGGTCAGATCGAGCCCGGCGCAAAAGCTGCGTCCCTCACCCGCCAGCACCACTGCGCGCAGGCCCGGCATGGCATAGAGCACCTCGCCCGCCTCAAGCAGGGCATCAAACATCGCCGGATCGAGCGCGTTCATCTTGTCGGTCCGAATCATCCGGACCTGGGCGACGCCATCGGCGTCCATCGAGATGCTGACACGATCGTTGGGCTTCAGCTCGCGCATTGCGGTTCGTCCTGCTGGTTGGTGTTTGGTGCTTCCTTGCCCAAACGCAGGTGCGCGTCCAGCCCTCCGTGCTGCAAAGCGATGGCCGGCCGCAACATTTCCTCTGCCAGGCGATAACCGCCATCCGCCACCGTCTCGATCAGGCCGTCCAGGCCGGCAGTGCGCAACTTGCTGCGCAAGCGGCTGACATGCACGGCCAGGCTGTTGGTCTCGGGCCGGAAGGCCAGTCGCCAAACGTCGCTGCGTAGCTCGCTGGCGGGAACGGCAGAACCGGGCTCTTCGGCGAGCCGCCACAGCAGCAGGAATTCGCGCGGGTGGAGGCCCGCACCGCGCCCGGCGACAAAGGCATCGCGCACCAAAAGATCAAGCCGCAGCGGGCCCAGCGCTCGTTAGCGGGGTAGCGAACGCATCGCCTCGTCAATCCGCAAGGCCCGGCTTTCGATCTCTTCAAGATCAAGCGTGCCGCCCATTGCATCGCCAAAACCGAGCCGCAAAAGCCGCGCCCGTTCGCCGGGATCCTCAACCCCGACCGCCAGGACCCGGCGGCAGCGCTTGGCATTGGTCCCGACCAACATCACCCAATCGCTAACCACCGCGCGGTGCGGCATGGCGATCAACGGCGGCGCTTCAGCTGGTGGCGGCTCCAGTTGTGGTTCGACAAGCGTCCAGCCCAGACGGCGCAGATCGCACCCGTCCGGAACCGGACCTGTCGCAAACCACTGGAACTGTCGCAAGAACCGACCCCAAAACAATCACTTGAGGCAACTTGGCAGCACAGATGCCTGTGCTGCAAGTCCGTTTCGGCATTCCAGCCCGTCGACCGTCAGGCAGCGTTGGTGTTGACACCCATGCTGGTCAGGTAGCGCTTGATGTTGCGCGCGGCCTGGCGCAGCCGCTGCTCGTTCTCCACCATCGCGATGCGGACGAAGCCTTCACCCTCTTCGCCATAGCCAACACCGGGCGCGACGGCGACTTCGGCATGGGTCAGCAACTGCTTCGAAAACTCAAGGCTGCCCATATCCTTCAGCGCCGGGGGCAGCGGGGCCCAGGCGAACATCGAGGCCTTGGGGCTGGGAATTTCCCACCCGGCCCGGCCGAAGCTTTCCACCATCACGTCGCGGCGCTTTTGGTAAAGGTTGCGGTTCATCTCGACGATATCCTGCGGGCCATTAAGCGCGGCGCAGGCTGCCGCCTGGATCGGGGTGAAGGCGCCGTAATCGAGATAGGACTTCACGCGGGTCAGCGCCGCGATCAGCTTGCGGTTGCCCACGGCAAAGCCGACGCGCCAGCCCGCCATCGAATAGGTCTTCGACATCGAGGTGAATTCCACCGCGACATCCTTGGCCCCCGGCACTTCAAGGATCGAGCGGGTCGGGTTGCCGTCGTAATAAAGCTCGGAATAGGCGAGGTCAGACAAGACCCAGACTTTATTCTCCTTCGCCCAGGCCACCAGCCGCTCGTAAAATGCCAGGTCGACCGTTTCGGCCGTCGGGTTCGAGGGATAGTTGACGATCAGGATCGAGGGACGCGGCACGGTGAAGGCCATGGCCCGCTCAAGCGATTCCCAATAGCGTTCGTCCGGCGTGGTCGGGACCGAACGGATCGTTGCCCCGGCGATGATGAAGCCGAAGGTGTGAATCGGATAAGAGGGGTTCGGCGCCAAGACCACGTCGCCCGGTGCAGTGATCGCGGTCGCCAGGCTGGCAAGACCTTCCTTCGAACCCATCGTCATCACGACTTCGGTTTCGGGATCCAGTTCCACGCCAAAGCGGTTGGCGTAGTAATTGGCCTGGGCCTTGCGGATCCCCGGAATGCCCTTGGAGGCCGAATAACCGTGGGCATCAGGCTTTTGCGCCACTTCGCACAGCTTGTCGATCACGTGCTGGGGCGGCGGCAGGTCAGGGTTGCCCATGCCAAGGTCGATAATGTCCCTACCGGCGGCGCGTGCTGCGGCCCGCATGCCGTTCACTTCGGCGATGACGTAGGGCGGCAGGCGCTTCATGCGGTAGAACTCTTCTTCCATAACCTCGGCTTTTAAATGCGGCGGGATTGCCAAATCTGCCCTGCAAACGACGCATTCGTCTGCAAGATGCTTAAGCACTGCCCCGAAATCGGTTAGGGTGCAAGCAGCCAGCCGGTGAATCGGGAGCCCAGCATGCGCGACGATGACCTGACCAAGACCTTCGACGCCATGTTCGCCGAGCCGCTGAAGCTGTGGGAGCAACTGGTTCCGGCGAGCGCAAAGCAGGGTGAATTGGGCGAATGGGCCGCCGCGCTGCAAACGATGCAGGCGCTTTGGCTCGACTTCGCGCAGGATCAGGCGACGAAATTGGCAGGCAAGGCCCCGGCCATGCTGGCCGACCCGGGCAACTGGCTTTCAATCTATGAAAACTGGGTAACGGCACTCCCGCTGACCAACCCGGACGTTCAGCAGAAGGTCTGGGCCGATGGTCTGGCCCTGTGGCAAGCGGTGCTGGGCCAATATGGCCTCGACGGGAAGCCCGCGGCAGCGCCGCCCGAGCTGCCGCGCAAGGATCGCCGCTTTGCCGATCCGAAGTGGCGTGAGCAGCCGTTCTTTGCACTGGTCCATCAGACTTACCTGATGCTTGCCGAACAGGTCATGGCCTTGGCCGACGCCGCCGAGGGCGTTGATCCGCACCAGCACGAGCAGCTGCGCTTCGCCGCCCGCACGCTGGTCGAGGCCCTGAGCCCGGCGCATTTCCCGGTCACCAACCCGCTGGTGATCGAACGGGCGATCGCCACCAAGGGGCAGAGCCTGGCCAAAGGGATGGAGCACCTGCTGGCTGACCTGAAGAAGGGCCAGCTGACCCATGTTGACCCCAAGGCTTTTCGCCTGGGTGAGAACCTGGCGACGACGCCGGGCAAGGTGGTTTACCAGACCAAGCTGTTCCAGCTGATCCAATATGGCCCGACCACCGACAAGGTGCTGGAAACCCCGCTGGTGATCTTCCCGCCGTGGATCAACCGGTTTTACATCCTCGACCTGACACCAGAGAAAAGCTTCATCCGCTGGGCGGTTGAACAGGGTATCACGGTCTTTGTCGTCTCGTGGAAGAGCGCCGACGAAACCATCGCCGACCTGGTCTGGGACGATTACATCCGCGCCCAGATCGAAGCGATCGATACGATCCGCGCGCGCCTAGGCGTAAAGGCCGTACACACCATCGGCTATTGCGTCGCCGGGACAACGCTGGCCGCGACGCTGGCAGTGCTGGCCCGCCGGGGTGAGGGCGACAAGGTCAAGAGCGCGACCTTCTTCACTGCCCAGGTTGATTTCGAACACGCTGGTGAGCTTAAGGTCTTTATCGACGACCAGCAGCTGAAGGTGATCGAACAACTGGCCGAAGAGCACGGTTACCTTGACGGGCGTTATATGGCGACCACCTTCAACCTGCTGCGCGGCAACGATCTGATCTGGAACTATGTCGTCAAGAATTACCTGCTGGGTGACGACTATCCGGCCTTTGACCTGCTGCACTGGAACGGCGATGTCACCAACCTTCCAGCCAAGTGGCACCGGGCCTATCTGTGCGACCTCTATCGCGACAACAAGCTGGTGGTGCCCGATGCGCTGGAAGCCGATGGCACGCCGATCGATCTGACCCGGATCCAGACCCCGGCGTTCGTCCAGGCTGGTCGCGAGGACCATATCGCCCCCGCGGAGAGCGTTTGGCAGATCATGCACCACCTGCGCGGGCCGAAAACCTTCCTGCTGGCGGGCTCTGGCCATATCGCCGGGGTGGTTAACCCGCCGGCGGCGAAGAAGTACCAATACTGGACCAACCCCGCTGCGGTTGAGACCCTGACCCAGTTCATCGCCGGGGCGACCGAAACACCGGGATCCTGGTGGCCGCACTGGATCGAATGGCTGCGCAGCCAGGACCATGCGGAAGTGCCTGCCAAGGGCAAGCGCGTGCCCGGCGGGAAGGGCGACAAGGTGATCGAAGACGCGCCCGGCAGCTACGTTAAGGCCCGCTAAAACGGGAATTTCTGGGGTTTTGCAGTTTTTTGCTGCACTGCAACAAAATCTCTTGACTTCGCAGTTGCAACATCTATTTTGTGCACTGCAACATGGGCCGGAATCGGGTTTCCGGCTCGCTGCGAAGGATCAGACCGATGGCCGAAGCCACCGCGAACAAGATTGACGAAGCCAAGGCCGAAGTTCTGGCTGAGAAGGCTTATGCTGCCGCTGCCGCTGATGCGCCGGTTGCCAAGAAGGTTGCCGCGCCAAAGAAGCCGGCCGCCAAGAAGACCGCTGCTCCGGCCAAGAAGGTCGCGGCAAAGAAGATTGTGAAGCCGGCCGCGAAAAAGGTCGCGAAGGCTGCTCCCCTTAAGTCAAAGGACACCACCATAATGGCCAAGACCCAGCAAGCCGCTGAAGACTTCACCGCCAAGGTGAAGGACGCCGTCGCCGATCTTCAGGATCGCGCCAAGACCGCTTTTGAAAAGAGCAATGCCGTGTTTGCCGACGCTGGCGAATTCACCAAGGGCAATGTTGAAGCCCTGGTTGAATCGGGCAAGGTTCTGGCCGCTGGCCTGCAGGACCTCGGCAAGGTCTATGTCGAAGACGCCAAGACCGGCTTCGAAACCATGACCGCCGACGTCAAGGAACTCGCCGCCGTCACCTCGCCGGCCGACTTCTTCAAGCTGCAGGGCGAAATCCTGCGCCGCAACTTCGACACGGCCATGGCGACGGGTTCGAAGCGTTCGGAAGCGCTGGTCAAGCTGGCCAACGACGCTTTCGCGCCGGTCCAGACCCGCGTCAGCCTGGCGATCGAAAAGGTCAAGCAGGCCGCCTAATCCTTCGAGACGCCACCGCGCGAGCGCGATGGCTCCTCAGGACGAGCGGTGGCCGCTTCTCACGGCCCGGTGATCCCTCTCCCCACCGGACCGTGAGCCAAAATCAACGGGCCGGACAGCCACTGCGCTGTCCGGCCCGTTTGCCTTGCATACCGCCTTTTTTGGTTTGGCGCGGCGCTTTGCTTTTTGGTAAGCGCTGCCCGCGCAGGACACTTGTCCTGACCCACCCTCAGTGCGATATTTGTCCCATGATCCAGTCTGTCATCTCCACCGACCTTGTCGTCCGCTCCGCAGCGGATGAGGGCGATGGCGATGGGCAGAACCAGGTCGGTATTGCCACCAAAACCCGCGCAAAACCGAAGAAGCCAAGTCAGTTCAAAGTCTTGATGCTAAACGACGATTACACGCCGATGGAATTCGTCGTGATGGTCCTCAAGCGCTTCTTCAACATGGATCTGGAACAGGCGACTCGGGTCATGCTCCACGTTCATCAGAAGGGTGTCGGCGTCTGCGGCATCTTCCCCTATGAGATCGCCGAGACCAAGGTGAACCAAGTGATGGACTTCGCCAAACAGAACCAGCACCCGCTGCAGTGCACGCTGGAGAAGGCTTGAGGGGCTAAGGTTGCTGCCTTGCGCAGCTGCCTGCGTTTTGGCTTCAGCCGAGAGGACAACTCAGTTAGTTTGCTTAAAAGCTAAGCTCGCCGCACACAAAGCAACGCAATGTGAGCAGGGGAAACC
>JBEEIN010000270.1:0-2814 GCA_041169825.1 Pseudomonadota bacterium | reverse complement strand
CGAATGATTAACAATTCGATTAGCCAAATCGCCAGCAGCGAAGCCGCAAGCAAGGGCAAGAATGCAGCCAGCACAAGAATGAGAGCTGCGACACCCTTCAGCTTTGTCGGTGTTGTTGGCCTCATTGGCGCCCCAAGCTGCCCATCGGGTTTGCGTCGTCGCCACATGACAAAGCCCGTTATCGACAGTGTTACGAGCATCAGGGCGGTTACCACGCCGATCAGTTGGTTAATCCAACCGAACAGCTGCCCCTCATGCCAGGCGACGCCATAGCCCACCACCCGGTCGATGACATGTTTGTCGGCGAACGTTTCGCGGGAGGTCTGCTTGCCGGTCATTGGATCATAAGTCAGCGTTACGCGTAGCGGCCGGTTCTGGGTGTCAGATTGCACTGACCAGTCGGTAGTGGCCTTTCGGCCAAAGCGCTGCGGCCCACCCGGAGGGGTCACGATCACCGGTGACGGCAAGCGTTGGCTCTTCGCTTCGGCAACGATCTGGCTGAGCGAAATAGGGGTCATTGCCATGGTCATCACTGATCCATCCGGCATCACATGCGACATCGTTGGCATGGCTGGATTGCTGACCGCCATCGCGCCATGATCATGTTCGGCGTGGTCTTCGCTCCCGGCAGGTTGGCCGCCAATGGTCCAATCCTGGGCCCCTTTCACCCAGCCCATTTCGGTGCGAACAGCTTTGAAGGCGCTGCCCCATACGTCGGCCCAGGGCAGCCCGGTCAACAAGAGCACCATGGCAAGGCCCGAGACCCAGAAGCCGGTTACGGCATGCAGATCGCGCCACACGACTTTCTTGCCGCTCGAAAGGCGCGGCCAGACTACACCGGCCAAACCACGCCCACGCGGCCACCAGAGGTAAAGCCCGGTCAGGATCATGACGATTGCCCAGCTTGCGGCCAGTTCTACGATCCAGCTGCCGCGCTTGCCCAGCAAGAGCTGCCCGTGAATGTCGTGGACCACCTGCATGATCCGACGTTCGGGATTGAGTATGCCGACCACCTTGCCCTGCGGCGAGACAAAGACATCGCGCATCTCAGGCCGTCCATCGCCATGTGCGGCAAGCGCAACATGGATCAAAACAGCATCGCTTTCGCTTTGGGGCAGGCGATAGGAATGCAGGCGAGATCCGGGAAAAGCCGCGAGTGCCGCTTGAACCTGATCGTCGGGCGATGCCGCGTTTTCCGTTGGCAGATTTCTCCAGGCCCGCTCTTCCCAGTGCTCGACTTGCGGTTTGAAGAGATAGGCCGCGCCGGTCAGCGCCAGGATCAGAACCATCGGTACAACGAACAGCCCGGCATAAAAATGCCAGCGCCAGATCGTCCGATAGAGCGAAGCTTTGTCAGTTTGTTCCTTCATGACTTTACCACTTCGCTTTCAGATCAAGCACGAACGTCCGCTGGGGGAGCGGATGCGACACATAAGCCTGATCGTTGAACAGATTATCGATCCCGGCGCCTAGTTCGAGCTGCTTGCTGAGCCGCCAAGTCAGGCGGGTGTCGACCGTGAAGTACTCGGTCTGGAACCCATAAGCATCTCC
Source organism: Pseudomonadota bacterium (assembly GCA_041169825.1). Classification (GTDB taxonomy): domain Bacteria; phylum Pseudomonadota; class Alphaproteobacteria; order Sphingomonadales; family Sphingomonadaceae; genus Novosphingobium. The sequence continues at coordinate 1,263 of JBEEIN010000270.1, read as the reverse complement.
GCGGACCTGTCCGAACAGGTCGGAGTTGGGGCGCGATGCATAGCGCCAGCCAATCGACGCTTTGACCGGCTCAGCCACGCGATACCGGATGTTACCGTTGGAACGCCATTCCGGGATGCGGGGGAACTGAACCCCTTCGGCGGCTGGATTGGCAGCGTTCTTAACCGTTTTGGCATCGATCCAGGCCAGGTTTGCATCGACATCCAGTCCATCCACCAAAATGTCCTTGGCCTCGACCATCAGCTCGACGCCGTATTGCCGGACCTGATCGACATTCTTGTAGCTGGTGATGACCGTGCCGAACTGATTGAGGCCACTGAAGCTGAAGATGGCATCCTTGATATTCTGGTAGAACAGACTGAGCGTGGTCTGCACCTTTCCGGAGCGGTACCGCAGGATGAAGTTTGCATCCTCGGAGCGTTCCGCTTTCAGATTAGGGTCGAAGCTTTGCGGATCGATCGCTTGCGATATGTCATCGAAGCGGCCTTGGTAGAGTTCGCCAACGGTGGGAAAGCGCTTGGCGGTACCAAGGCTGATCTGGACCGCGAGTGCATCGCTTAGCTCACCTTGCAGGCTGAGCTTCGGACTGAAGCTGTTATCCGTCCGCGTGGGATAGCGATCGTCCTTGCGGGCGCCAGAATAAACTTTCGCAATGCCGCCGTCATAAGCGCGCCAGCCATCATAACGGACACCACCGGTCAGAACCCAGCTGCTGCCAAGGTCAATCGCGTCTTCAAGCCACAGCCCCCAAAGGCGGGTCTTGCCATAGGTTGAGGTTGAATAGGTCGGGGCGGTTGCGGCATCCCAATTTGTCGTCGCGAAGCTATCTGTCGCGGTTTCATAGATACTGGCGTTCGCACCCAATGCGATCTTGTGCGGGCCAAACACACGCTCGACTGTAAGATCGCCTGTGTACCAGCCGGGCGCATTGACCAGCGACTGGGTCCCCTGTCCCAGCGCTGCACCCGAGGCATAATCCTTCGATGTGCGCGTATCCCACTTGGGGATCCAATATCGCGACAGGTTCAATGACACATCCCACCCTGCTGCGGGACCAGCCAGCTTAAGGCCGGCCAGATATTCGGTTCGGCGGGTTGTCGACATGGTGAGACCGGTCGCGTTCCAGACGCGGCCGCCAAAGCTGACCTTGCCCTGATAGACCGGGGCGCCCGTCGCCGTATTTGTCAGCCAGCTGCGCGGGTCGGTTAAGTCCTGCTTGGTCAGCCAGATCATGCCCAGGGCATCAATTTGCCAACCGCCCGC
>JBEEIN010000269.1:0-9513 GCA_041169825.1 Pseudomonadota bacterium | reverse complement strand
CGCGGCATGGCCAGGGTCGCGTCCCTGATTTCACGCATGGCAACAAAATCGTCCTCGCTCACCCCATCGTGAACCTGAACGTTGCCTTCGCGCTGAGCAGCGACGGTAGTTTCCCAGACATAGCTGCTGCGCCCCGGGGCGAGGTAATCGTGGCACAGGAACAACCGCGTTGCGCCCGGTAAGCCCATCAGCCGCCGGATCGAGCGATAGAGGGTGCGGGCATCCCCTCCCGGAAAGTCACAGCGCGCCGTGCCGTAATCGGGCATGAACAGCGTATCACCAACGAAGACCGCATCACCGATGACATAGGCCATGCATGCGGGCGTATGGCCCGGGACGTTGAGCGCGATCGCAGGTATGGTGCCGAGCGAAAAGGTATCTCCGTCGCGCATCAGTCGATCGAACTGAGAGCCGTCCTGCGCGAAACCGGCAGGCTCGTTAAAGACCTCGGCGAAGGTTTGCTGAACCCGCGTAATCTCTGCCCCGATCACCACTTCGCCGCCCAGCCGAGCCTTCAGGAAGGGTGCCGCAGAAAGGTGGTCCGCATGGGCGTGAGTTTCTAGAATCCAGTCTACGCCGAGTTGCGCTGCCCCGACAAATTCAGCTACTGCCTGCGCCGAGCCGGTGGTCGTGCGGCCAGAGGCCTGGTCGAAATCAAGCACGGAATCGATGATCGCAGCCCGGCGACTGGCCGGATCGTAGACCACATGGGTGGCGGTGAAGGTCGCTTCATCAAAGAAGGTTCGCACGACCGGGCGATTGCCAATTTTGGCTGCTTCAACCTGGTTGATTGCCTGTTCGAGCACGGTGTCAGTCATTGGCCCGCTCCGGTCAGTGCATTGAGCCGCCAGGCTGTAACCTGACGGCGTCCTTCGGCATCAATAAGCGCTGTTTGCGCCTCTGTCGCTTCCCGTTCGGCATCGAGCACGGCCAAGGTTGGCTTCGCCCCAACCCGGGCTTCCAGACGAATGCCCCGCAGCGCTGCTTCGGCCGCTGTTACACGTGCCTGTGAGGCAACGAGTACTGCCTCTGCCGCAGTCAGACCATGCCAGCTATCGATCACCAAGCCTTCCAGGTTCTGCCGGGCCTGTCGCGCCGCTGCTTCAGCGCTGGCAAGTTCCGCCGCTGCCGTCCGCGTATCGGCCGAGGTGCGCCCACCCGCAAACGGAGTCCAGCGCCCGCGCAGGCCAACCGAGGCGGAGTTCGCCTTGTAACCGGGAAAAAACTGATCGCGGACGTGGGCGGCTTCGGCAAAGGCACCGATAGTCGGCATGCCTTGCGCCCTGGCACCGCGCTCAGCCGCCCGGGCAATGACCACACCCAGTTCCGCCTGCTTCAAGGCCGGACTGTTGACCGCGGCAAGTTCGATTGCCTCACCCAGGGAGGCCGGGACTGCGGGCAGCGCCGGCATCGGGGCAAGATCGCTCGGCGGCAAGCCTGTAAGGCGCGCAAAGGCAGCCTCGGCTGACATTCTGCGACCACGGGCGGCAGCAAGCCCTGCTTCGGCTTCAGCCTTGCGCGCCATGGCCTGCGCGCGCTCAGAGCTGGAAATCTCTCCAACTTTAAAGCGCAGTCCGGCCTGCCGTTCAACCTCGCTCAGCTCTGCGACAAGGCGCTCGCGGCTCTGTTCGATCTGGCGCGATGCCAGCACCTCTGCATAGGCTGCAACCGCCTGCACGCCCACATCGAGCCGGGCCTGCATGGTTCGGTAACGGGCCAGGTCAGCACCGCCCCGGGCCTGATCAACGGCCGACCGCACGCGTCCACCGGCGAACAGCGGCATCTCGGCCGTCGCCTGAAGCGCCAGCGGATTGACGTTATCCGCCGTGATCCCAAAAAAGCCATCATTGTCGATCCGGCCAAAGCCCGCAGTGCCTTCAACCCGCAGCAGCGGATTGCCCTCCGCACGGGCTCGGTCGAGCCGTCCCGCTGCCGCCGCTTCGCCCGCCTCGGCCTCTGCCAAGGCAGGGGCAGTGGCCTGGGCAGCGGCGATGGCGGCAGCGAGGTCCTGCGCAGCTAGGGGTGGAGTGATCGCAGCGCAGGAAACGCAGAACAGCGTCAGAATGTCTCGGCGGATCGGTCGCATGTCAGTTGAACGAGTTGCCCGGCTTAACGCCCAGCTTCTTGAACACCATTGCCGCGGGACAGAACCCGGTGAAGCTGGCCTGGAACATGTTGAACCCGGCAAAAGCGGTCAGCCACAGCCAGGCCGGATGGACCCAGTGGGCCAGCGCCAGACTGGCCAGAACGACTACCCCGGCGAAACGGAAAACGGCTGAATCAAGGGTCATGACAGACCTCCTTTACTTAAAGCGCAACTTGCGGATACCCAGCGCGTGGAGCGCGAGCTTTTCGTAAAAGGGTTCGCTGGTCCCGCGGCGGACCTTGTGGAGGAAGTACTTCTCGAACCCGATTTTCGCGAGGTGAACCCATTTGCCGCTGGCGGACCAGTTGAGATTGCGTGGCGGGATCTGCGGCTGGGCAACAAAGGCTACACCGCCATCGCCAAAGTCAGCGAGGCAAACCGCGTTCCAGGTCGCTTCTTCAACCGGTTCCTTGCCCGCCAGTTCAGCCTTGAGGTTGGCGGCAATAGCGGTGACCATCGATTCGATCATGAATCCTGTTTTCGGCACGCCGACCGGCACCGGGGTTGGCCCGACCGGGGGAATGGCTACGCAAACACCCAGCGAATAGACATTGCGGAAAGTGGGGTTGCGCTGGTGCTTGTCCGCCAGAATGAAGCCGCGTGGATTGGTCAGCCCCTCAATCCCCTGTACAGCCGGGACACCGCGAAACGCCGGAAGCAGCATGGCAAAGCCAAACGACAGGTCGTGCGTCTTCTTGACTGCCCCATCTTCGGCCAGCTCCTCGACATGCATCCGGCCATCTTCAACTTTGGCCACGCGGGCATTGGTGACCCACTTGATCGACCGCTCGCGCAGTTCACTTTCGAGCAAGGTCTTGGTATCGCCGACACCATCAAGGCCGAGATGGCCAATATAGGGCTCAGCTGTGACGAAGGTCATCGGCACCCGATCGCGGATCTTGCGGCGCTTCAGTTCGGTATCCAGGATCAGCGCGAATTCATATGCGGGACCATAGCAGGATGCCCCTTGCGCCGCGCCAACGACGATGGGCTTGGGATCAGCGCAAAGCCGCTCAAAAGCATCGGCAGCGTCGGCCGCATGATCGGTACGGCAGACCGACTGTGTGTAGTGCTCCGGCCCAAAGCCTTCGATCTCGTCAAAGGCCAGGTCCGGTCCGGTCGCTATCACCAGGTAGTCGTAGTCCAGTGACGAGCCATCGTTAAGCTCGACCCGGTTCTCGCCCGGATGAACCCGTTTGGCGCCGATCGCAGTAAATCCAATTCCCTTGCGGGCCATGATCGGCGGCAGGTGCACCTTGATCGCATCGGGTTGGCGCCAACGCACCGCGACCCACGGATTACTGGGAACGAACCAATAGTCTTCCTGGTCGTTGACCACCATGACATCGGCTTTGCCTTTAACAGCATCGCGGATTTCATATGCAGCGATAGTGCCGCCCAAGCCGGCCCCCAGAATGATGATACGCGGCAACGCCATGTCAGTCTCTCCGTTCAAGCCGCCTTGGAATCAGGTCTGAATGGCGGATTGTTTTAATCGTTATTGACTAATATACCTGAATGCTCATATTAGCAATACCCGATTTGGACGATTCAACCCAAGCTTTGAGGAACCACTCCATGGGCCTTTTTTCGAGCCACCCACGCCATCGCGAAATCTCTGCCGGGGATCTGGCGACAATGATCGATCAGGGGGCAGCAGTGGTGATCGATGTGCGCGAGGTTGACGAGTTCGCTGCCGGGCACATCCCCGGCGCCATCAACATGCCTTTGTCCACCTTCCAGCCTTCCCGGTTGCCCGCAGCTGCAGGCAAGACCCTGGTGCTGAACTGCCTCGGTGGCAAGCGCTCGGGCATGGCGCTTGATAAGTGCGCAACGGCCCAAGCGAGCGTCGACACGCACCTTGCCGGTGGCTTTGGTGCCTGGCAGGCCGCCGGACTGCCGGTCGCGCGTTAAAACCAACAATCAACAGGGTAAACCTATGTCCCGCATGCGCAGGATCGCCACTATCGCCAGCCTCTTGGCGCTGACACCGTCGCTGCTGGCTTGCAGCGCCGACGAGCCAATCCGCGAGGTACAGGCTGATGCCAAGGGACCACGCCTTACCCTGACGCAGTCCGATACCGTCAATTGGCAAGAAGTCAGCGCCGAAATTGCCACGGTCGATCAGGCCCAGGTCCTCGCAAGGATTCCCGGAATCCTGACCACGCTGACCGTTCGCGAAGGCGACATGGTCAGCAAGGGCCAGACAATCGGCCGCATCGTCGATAGCCAGCTGGGCTATCAGGCCGGGGCCTATGGTGCGCAGGCCGCCGCCGCCGAAGCCCAGGCTGCCCAGGCCCGCGCCGAACTGGAGCGGGTACGCTTTCTCTATCGCGAGGGGGTCTATGCCAAGGCCCGGCTGGATCAGGCAGAATCCGCGGCTTCTGCGGCCAGTGCCCAGATCCGCGCAGCCCGTGCCCAGCAGGCCGCCGTCGGCGCAGTTGCTGGACAAGGTGCCGTGGTGGCGCCAGCCACTGGCCGGGTATTGCGCGCCGATGTGCCCGCCGGATCGCCAGTTGCCCCGGGCATGGCGATTGCAGTGATCACTGCCGGACCCACGATCGTGCGATTGGAAATGCCGGAATCACTGGCTGACAAGGTTCGCGCCGGGTCGCGCGTTGAAGCGACCGGCCTGGGCACAGGCGCGGTTATCCGGGTTTATCCGTCAATCACCGCAGGCAAGGTCACCGTCGATGTCGATATGCCTGGCATCGATAATCGTTTGATTGGGCGGCGGGTGGCAGCCAAGGTTGAAACCGGTAAACGCAAGGCGCTGCTGGTGCCCGCCCGCTATGTCACCAGTCGCTACGGCATCGATTACGTGACCCTGCTGGGCAAGAACCGCACGGTCAGCGAGGTTCCGGTCCAAACTGCTGCGGCGGCGGAGCCCGGCAGGGTTGAAATCCTCTCCGGCGCAAATGCCGGTGATACGCTGGTCGACCCGGCACATGGCGGTATCCGCTCATGAACCTGGGCATTTCTGGCAAGCTGACGCGAGCGACGATCCAATCGCCGCTGACACCTTTGCTGCTGCTGGCGGCGATGATTGTTGGCCTGATCGCGACGATAACGATCCCGCGCGAGGAAGAGCCGCAGATCAAAGTGCCGATGGTCGACATTCTGGTCCAAGCCCCAGGCCTGACCGCGGCGAACGGCGTGGAACTGGTGGCCAAGCCGCTTGAGACGATCGTAAAGAGTGTCGACGGGGTCGAGCACGTCTACACCCAGGCGCAGGACAACGGCGTCATGGTCACCGCGCGTTTCCTGGTGGGTTCCAACCCCGAGGACGCCGCGATCCGCATCAACGAAAAGATTGAGGCTAATCGCAACCGTATCCCGGTTGGCATTCCCGCGCCGCAGGTGACGGTCCGTGGGATCAACGATGTCCCGATCGTCGTTCTTACGCTCACGCCCAAGCTGGGCGCAGCGGGCAATTGGAACGATCAGGCGCTGGCAGAACTGGCCGGTAAGCTGCGGACCGAGATTGCCAAGGTCGAAGATGTTGGTTTGACCTTCATCTCAGGCGGCCAGCGCATGGCTTTGCGCGTGGTCCCTGATCCGGCCAAGCTTTCGCTTTACCGTGTCCCGCTGGGCAATCTCATCGAGGCCGTAAGCCAGGCCAATCGGACTTTCCCGGCTGGGACGGTGCGCGAAGGTGGGCAGGCAGCATTGGTCATTGCCGGCCAGACGCTGCGCGATGCGCAGGAACTGGCCGCGCTGACCGTGCGCTCGGCCAGCGGCGCGCCCGTGCTGCTCTCGGACATTGCCCGGATCGAACAGGCCCCCACCCAAGATCAGGCCCGCGCGTGGCGCTGGGCGAAGGACGATACCGGCAAATGGTCGATGGCACCTGCCGTCAGCCTGGCCATCGCCAAGCGGGCCGGGGCCAACGCGGTCACCGTTTCAGAAGGCGTGGTCGAGCGGGTCGAGCTGCTCAAGGGCAAGCTGATTCCGGCGGGCGTGGAAGTTACCGTAACCCGCAATTACGGCGAGAGCGCGAACGAGAAGGCCAACGAACTGATCTTCCACCTCGCTCTGGCCACGGTATCCATCGTGGTGTTGATTGGCTTTGCGATCGGCTGGCGCGAGGCTGGAGTGACGGCGATCGTCATTCCAACCACGATCATGCTGACGATGTTCGCATCAAACCTGATGGGCTTCACGATCAACCGGGTCAGTCTGTTCGCGCTGATTTTCTCGATCGGGATCCTGGTCGACGATGCAATCGTGATGATCGAAAACATCGCCCGCCACTGGGCTATGCCGGATGAGCGCAACCGGATCGATGCCGCAATTGAAGCCGTGGCCGAGGTCGGCAATCCAACCATCGTCGCCACCCTGACTGTGGTGGCAGCCTTGCTGCCGATGCTGTTCGTCTCCGGCCTGATGGGCCCCTACATGGCACCGATCCCGATCAATGCCTCAGCCGCGATGATCTTCAGTTTCTTCGTTGCGGTGATCATCGCGCCCTGGCTGATGGTCCGCTTTGCCCGCGAGGCATTGGCGCATGGCGAGGCGGAACATGGCGGCAAGCTGGGTTCGCTTTACCGACGCTATGCCACCAGGGTCATTGCCACGCCTGATAGCGCCAAGCGATTCCTGATCGGTGTCGGCGTGGCGACATTGCTTGCCTGCTCAATGTTCTACTTCAAGGCGGTCACGGTCAAACTGCTGCCGTTCGACAACAAAAGCGAAGTCCAGCTGGTGGCCGACCTGCCCGAGGGGACTAGCCTTGAAGAAACTTCCCGAGCGCTGGAGCAGTCTGCCGCCGTGGCCCGCGGGGTGCCGGAAGTTGTCTCGATGGAGGCCTATGTCGGCACTTCGGCGCCGTTCAACTTCAACGGACTCGTGCGTCACTATTTCCTGCGATCCCAGCCCGAAATGGGTGATTTGATGGTTACCCTGCTACCCAAAGGTGACCGCTCGCGTTCAAGTCATGACATCGCGGTTGACCTGCGGGAACGGCTCAAAGCGGTTCCGCTGCCATCCGGCAGCTCGCTCAAAGTGGTTGAAACTCCGCCCGGCCCTCCAGTGCTGGCCACCCTGCTGGCAGAGATTTACGGTCCCGATGAAGCGACCCGGCAAAAGACCGCTGCACAGGTCGCAAGGATCTTCCGCTCGGTGCCCTATATTGTCGATATCGACGATTCCTTTGGCCAGCCGCGCCCGACATTGAAGCTCGTGCCCGATCGGGCCAAGCTAGATCACTATGGCCTGTCCGAGCGCCAGGTGTTCGACAGCATTGGTGCACTGCTGGGGACACAAGTCGTCGGCTATGCCCCGCGTGGGAGCGAACGCGATCCCCTGCCAATTGAGCTGGCACTGGATCAGGCCCAACGGTCTTGGTCGAGCGCGCTCGCCGCGACCCCGGTGGCTGTTGCCCCGGGCGGACAGCTGATCGAGCTGGGCGAACTGGTTACCGCAAAAATGGAGCCCGGTGATCAGGCGATCTTCCGCCGCGATGGCCGCGGCGCCGCCATGGTCAGCGCCGAACTGGCCGGCCGCTATGAAGCGCCGATCTACGGCATGCTGGCGGTCGACGATGCGATAGAAAGCTTCGACTGGTCCGCGCATGGACTGGTAAAACCCAAGGTCCTGCTTAACGGCCAACCCGACGATGAAAGTCGGACATCGCTCTTGTGGGACGGCGAATGGGAGATCACCTGGGTCACCTTCCGCGACATGGGCGCAGCCTTTATGGTCGCCTTGCTCGGGATCTATGTTTTGGTGGTGGGGCAGTTCCGCAGTTTCACGATCCCGCTCGTGATCCTCACTCCAATCCCGCTGACACTGGTTGGCATTGTGCTGGGACACATGCTCTTCCAGGCACCTTTCACCGCGACTAGCATGATCGGCTTTATCGCGCTGGCCGGGATCATCGTGCGCAATTCAATCCTGTTGGTAGATTTTATCCGCCACACCCGGGCGCCGGACAAAAGTCTGCGCCAGACGCTACTCGAAGCTGGTATGATCCGCTTCAAGCCGATTGTCCTGACCGCCGCCGCGGCGATGATCGGGGCAGCAGTGATCTTGACCGATCCGATCTTTCAGGGTTTGGCTATTTCCCTGCTGTTTGGCTTGGCCTCATCCACCTTGCTGACAGTCCTGGTCATCCCCGCGATCTACATCGTGCTACGCGATGATGGCCGCCCGCTGGAGCAAGTCGCATGAAGCCCACGGACCTGTCTGAACTCAAGGCGAACTCGGCCGCAATGGCTGCGCGCCTTAAGTTGATGAGCCATCCGGAGCGGCTGTTGATGCTGTGCCGCCTTGACGAGGGGGAAGCCTCGGTCACCGAGCTGGTGGGCCTGACTGGCCTGTCCCAATCCTCGGTTTCACAGCACCTGGCCATGCTGCGCGACGAAGGGGTAGTAACCATCCGCGGCGAAGCCCAAACTAGGTTCTACAAGCTCAAGGACCCCATTGTCAGCGGAATCATCCACACGCTGTGCGAGCTTTGCGGAGCGACTTGCGAATAAGCAGCAACGCCGAAAACCCGCAAGCAAAGCCACATGAAGACGCGAACACCTTCAGCTTTGTCATGGCGCTAGTGAGAGCACCGCCCCCTTGCCAAGCGCCTCACGCTGGCCGGCGCGCGTACCAGCCGAAGCCGGCGATCACGGCATAGCATGCCGCCGGCAGGATGAAGGCCAGCGCCAGGCTGCCGGTGGCATCGGCGATCATGCCGGTCAGCAGCGGGATCACCGCGCCGCCGAAGATCGCGACGTTGATGATGCCCGAGCCGTCGGCGGCGCGTGGGCCCAGCTTCTCGCAGGCGAGCGTGAAGATCGTCGGGAACATGATCGCGTTGGTCAGGCCGATCGCCAGCAGGCTATAGCCCGACAGCGTTCCGGTGGTGTGGGTGGAAATGGCGATGAGCGCGATCGCGCCGATCGCCACGGCCGCCAGCACCTTGCCCGGGCTGATCACGCGCAGCACGGCCGAGCCGATGAACCGCCCGACCATGGCCCCGCCCCAGTAATAGGCGATCAGCTTGCCCGCGGCCTGTTCGGCCAGGCCCATGACATGGTCCTGCATCAGGTAGCTGACGATCAGCGAGCCGATCGAGACCTCTGCCCCGACATAGAGGAAGATGCACAGCGCCCCGAAGCCGAAGCGCGGACGCTTCAAGAGGTCGAGCCCGGCCAGGCCCGAGCTTGCTTCGTGCTTTTCGCCCTTCAGGGCATTGCGGAACAGCCAGACAGCGCCGGCTACGACGGCAAGGGCCGCGGCGATGCCGAGGTAACCGTGGACGATCGCCTGGCTCTCGGCCGTACGATAGGCATCCAGTTCGACGCCGGAAAGCTGATCCGCCGTCACCGTCGCCAGGCTGCCCAGGATCAGCAGCGATCCGAAATAGGGAAACA